>NZ_JBFODN010000242.1:0-142975 GCF_040908345.1 Aeromonas sp. R3-1 | reverse complement strand
TGAGTGAACCTCGGTTAATCAAAGACTTGTTGTATTGAGGCCAGTTGGTGATGGGGTGAAGCGATGTGCCCATGATGCAGACTTGAAGAGGATGGTGGTGATCAGATCACCAAGTCCTCAGTTAGTTCCATTCAAGCTGTATCGATTTGGGAAACAACGCCTTAGACTACTACAAAACAGTGTTTACTTGGCTTGCACTCAACCAACTCACACACAGTGGCAGTTACACTGAAAAGTTCCTGCCCTTCCGTTCTAAGAACAGAATATTGAAAAGGCCCTGATAACTCAGAGTCTTTTTTTATGCACTCAGGCTGAACCTCTCAGCCCGAAAGGGATATAACGCTTTTTGGTTGCCTCCCCTACAGTGATGGATACTCTCCACAGGAGCGCTTTGTGAAAAGTGCAATGAAACTGCTCACCCCTTTATTGCTCATGCTGACCAGCATGCTGTCCGGCCAGTTGCAGGCAAAGCCACTCAAGGTCGGGGTCAGCTTTGCCATCCCCCCTTATGTCATCGAAGGCGAGAATCGCGGCATTGAGCTGGATCTGCTGAAAGAGGCGTTCGCTGGCAGCGGCTATGAGCCCAGCTTTGAATTTCTGCCGCTGGAGCGTACCTTCCGCCTGTTCGAGTCAGGAAAGCTGGATGCCATCATCAACGTCAGACCCGGTATGGTTGATCCTCACGTTCTGACCCAGCCCGTTATCACCTTCCATAACCGGATCTTCACCCTGCGCAGCACCCACATCAGTACTCTGGACGACCTGCATTCAAAACGGGTCACCGCCTTTCAACGGGCAAGGATCATTCTGGGGGGCGCGTTCGCCACCATGGCCAACCAGAATCCCCACTATGAGGAGGTAGCCAAGCAGCAGGTGCAGGTACATCAGCTGATGCGCGGCAGGGTCGATGCAGTCGTACTGGAGGAGCGGGTGTTCTACTACTACCTCGACCAGCTGATTGCCACCGCCCAGGCAGGCGAGCACTACGAGCGCAATCAGGTCAGGCAAGCAGACCTCTTCCCGCCCACCGTCTATCACTTTGCCTTCCGAACGGCCGATGCCCGCAATCTGTTTGATAAGCGCCTTGAGGCGATGCGTCAGGATGGTCGTTATCACCAGATTTTCGCGGCTTACGGCGCCACGCCGTGAGCCACAAACATAAAAGCCAGCCGGTAAGGGCTGGCTTTGTACTGGCTCCGAAGGAACAGCAGTAGGGGAGCGTTACTTCATTGCGCTGCCGTTTTTCAGTTCTGCTTTCTGACGTTTGGCTTCGCGTTTCTCTTTCAGTGACATCTGCGGTTTTTTCTTGGCATCTTTGCCGTTGTGATGTTCTTTGTTACTCATCATCAAACTCCAAAAATGTTACCCAGACAGTTGGTTCCTCATGGGAGCCAGCATGCCATCCGAATCATCAACTTCAGTACGCTTGGTGGGATGGTGCAAGACCATCACCAGACCCAGCATACCCTCCAGCGGCATCCGGATCCAGCCTCATTCTCGTCCAAAAGATGTCGCGCGCAGCCCCTTGAGCGGGGAGGCCAAACGACCTCGACAGGAAAGACCAAAAAAGAGTGATTCGCATTATTAAATGTTGCCACGCTTATATTAAGCCATCGTTACCTGGATATTTTCACGGATAAATATAAATCCCTCTCATTATTTATTGCCACGCAAGAGGTCACCATTTTAATAAGCATTCGCAATATCATCGGAAACATCAGATTACAACACCGAATAGGTTATTTCCGGTCAGCCGGATATAATGCGCGCCGCACCGAAATATCCGTTTTTATTCAGGAAGCTGTACATGAACAGAAAAACCAGAGCCGCCATGGTGTCGGTCTGCTCCAATATCAGTCTGATCATCATGAAAATGGTGGCTGGGTTCGCCAGTGGTTCGGTCAGTATCATCTCGGAGGCGATCCACTCCGCCATGGATCTGGTGGCGGCCCTGATTGCCCTGTTCGCGGTGAAAAAGTCCGATCTCCCGCCCGATGAACGGCACCCCTATGGTCACGACAAGATTGAAAATGTCTCCGGCGTCATCGAAGCACTGCTTATCTTGCTGGCCGCGGGCTGGATCATCTTCGAAGCCGTCGACAAACTGCTCACCCCCAGCCCGATTGAAAGCATTGGCTGGGGCGTGCTGGTGATGGTGATCTCGGCGCTGGTCAACAGCGGCGTCTCAGCCTACCTCTACAAGGTGGCCCGAGAGGAGGAGTCGGTCGCCCTGGCGGCCGATGCGCTCCATCTCAAGGCGGATGTGCTCACTTCAGCCGGGGTAGCAGTCGGTCTCGGCGGGATCTGGCTGGCCGGTCTGTTCGGCCATTCACTCGCCATCCTCGACCCGCTGGTGGCCATTGCGGTCGCCATCTTTATTGTCAGAGAGGCGATCAGCATGCTCAACGAGGCCTTTCAGCCGCTGATCGACCAGAGTATGAGCCCGGAAGAGCTGGCGATGACCAGCCGCATCATCACCGAATGCTGCCCTGCTGCCAGCAGTTTTCACGATCTGCGCAGCCGTCGTGCCGGTCGTCGTCGCCATATCGACTTCCACCTCACCCTGCCCCCGGAGATGAGCATCGGCGAAGCCCACGATATCTGTGATCGCATCGAACACGCCATCATGGAACAACTGCCCCACGCCATCGTGCTTATCCACGTCGAGCCGGAGGAACAAGAGCTGCCCTCGCCGCTCGCCATAAACTGAAATGTGGCAAACAGGCGGGAAAGTGGCCGCGAAATAACGGAAAGTTGGCACAAACCCGCATTTTTACTGCCGGAAAGCCGATTGCATAAGAAGTGATCGGCACAACTGTGTTAGGGTGTCTAACCACCCTGCCGCAGGAGCGCGCCGTGAAAAAGCTGGAAATGAAAGATCTGACCGAGGCCGAAAAAGCCGAGATAGCCTTGTTATTGCAAAAGGCACAAGCCAATGCAGACCACCAGCTGACCAACGGAGAGCGGAACAAGATCCGCGAAGAGGGTCGCCTGAAAATTGTGGCCGACCGCGCCGAAGCGGCCAAGGCAGCCTCCAAGCTGGCTCGCGAGAAAGCCAAAGAGCGCGCCAAGAACCAGGTACTGCCGGAAACCTTCAGCTGGATTGATTCGGTCAGCAACAAGTTTCGCAGCAAGCGCTGATCCCCTCTTGCAAAACGCCCGCTGTCACTTGTACCTGCGGGCGTTTGCATGTCTGGGCGATGCTCGATGGGCCAGATTTGGCGCCGCCATTGATTTGCAGCCCAGAAGCTAATCGCAGCAGCAAAGAAGTGATTTACATTGTGAGTTAGAGAGAACGCCAACTGGACAATCCCTATCTATCGCCAGCTTTTCATTTTTTCTCATATTTTTTGCCAGAACTGGCTACATAGTCAGGACAAAAAAGCCGAATCTGACTTGCCACAGGGTGATATGAGTCTGCACTGATTTTTCTATGCCGTTGAAATGCATCATGTTTACTATAAAAAATGATATTTTTGGCTGTTACAAAACATTAATATCGAGATAAAGTTTGCTTTAAAAATGAGAGCGTGTTTTAATCTTTCTCGATGGTTCGGCAGTTCAGACCTGATTATGTTAGGCAGTCATTTTAGTAAAGCAGTGATTAGCATAAGCGTTATCCTCGGATAATTCTTATCAAATAATTCTCCTTCTTTAGTGCTCCCCATACGTATTGCTGACGAAAAATCAAAAATTGCCATTTAGGTGGCATTCAACACTATTTAAGGAAATTATTATGTCTAACAAAATGACTGGTACCGTTAAGTTCTTCAACGCTGAGAAAGGTTTTGGTTTCATCTCCCCGGCTGACGGCAGCAAAGACGTGTTCGTACACTTCTCCGCTATCCAGTCCACCAGCTTCAAAACCCTGGACGAAGGTCAGCGCGTTGAGTTCACCATCGAGCAAGGCCAGAAAGGCCCGGCTGCTGCCAACGTAGTTGGTCTGTAATTCAAGCCGGAGCATGCTGCTGGATGGCTCATGCCAACTGCTGACAGCTCTGCAAGAATTTTAAAAAAACCCGCTTAGGCGGGTTTTTTGTTTTTCCCCGCTTTTTCCTCACAGATCTCCCCTCGCCCGACCGCTTGATCCCTCCCTTACACGCTCTCACCGCTTGAGTCTTAGAATGAGCTCCGAATGGACTCAAAATGTAAAATAGTGACGAAAAAGTCAGGTTATCCGCTGTATTTGCCGCGAATTCTTGCTATTTTGCGCGCCACCAACGCAAACGATTTCCTTCACACTTTCAGGATTAGTTATGGCAAAGCAAGATATGGCCGCCCAAACAGGGACTGGCGGCTTTCTGGACTCTTATTTTTCCATTTCTGCGCGCGGCAGCAGCGTGCGTCAGGAGCTGGTCGCGGGGCTGACCACCTTCCTGGCGATGGTCTACAGCATCATAGTGGTGCCGAACATGCTGGGTGCTGCCGGCTTTGAGCAGGGCCCGGTGTTTGTGGCCACCTGTTTGATCGCCGCCTTCGGCTCCCTGCTGATGGGCCTGTGGGCCAAGCTGCCGATGGCTATCGGTTGCGCCATCTCCCTCACCGCCTTTACCGCCTTCAGTCTGGTGCTGGGTCAGGGGCTGAGCATTCCAGTCGCCCTGGGTGCCATCTTCCTGATGGGTGTGCTGTTTACCCTGATCAGCGTCACCGGCGTGCGCCAGTGGATCCTGGATAACCTCCCCTCCGGCATCGCTCACGGCACCGGCATCGGTATCGGTCTGTTCCTGCTGCTGATCGCCACCAACGGCGTCGGCATGGTGATCAAGAACGAAGGGGCTGGTCTGCCGGTTCAACTGGGGGAAGTGACCGCCTTCCCGGTGATCATGACGGTGCTGGGTCTGGCTGCCATCTTCGGTCTGGAGCGTCGCAAGGTGCCGGGCGGCATCCTGATGGTGATCATCGCCATCTCCATCCTCGGCCTTATCTTCGATCCGAAAGTGACCTGGCAGGGCTTCTTCGCCATGCCGAGCCTGACTGGCGAGAAGGGCTCTCTGGTAGGCAGCATGGACCTGCTGGGCGCCCTCAATCCGGTGGTCATTCCGACCGTACTGGCGCTGGTGATGACCGCAGTGTTTGACGCCACCGGCACCATCCGTGCCGTAGCCGGTCAGGCTGGCCTTATCAACGAGCGTGGCCACATCATCAGCGGCGGCAAGGCCCTGACTGCCGACTCCGTCAGCAGCATGGTGGCAGGCGCCGTTGGTGGCGCTCCGGCTGCCGTCTACATCGAATCCGCCGCAGGCACCGCCGCCGGTGGCAAAACCGGTCTGACCGCCGCGCTGGTCGGCGTGCTGTTCCTGCTGATGATCTTCCTCTCCCCGCTCAGCTATCTGGTACCGGCTTACGCCACCGCACCAGCCCTGATGTACGTCGGTCTGCTGATGCTGGGCAACGTCACCAAGCTGGACTTCAGCGACTCGGTCGATGCCCTCTCCGGCATGCTGTGCGCCGTCTTCATCGTACTGACCTGCAACATCGTGACCGGCATCATGCTGGGCTTCGTGGCGCTGGTCGTTGGCCGCATCTTCGCTGCCGAGTGGAAGAAGCTGAACGTCGGCACCGTCATCATCGCCCTGGCGCTGGTGATCTTCTATGCCGGTGGCTGGGCCATCTAACCCGTCCGCATATTCCGGTTATAGCGAAGGGCCCTGCAGGGCCCTTTTTCATGGCTGTGAGTCAGCTAACAGTTTCCCGCCCGCTTGCCCTGCGCCGTTTCAGATTGAAACACCGAATCCCCTTCTGCTGTTTCAAATCCGAACCAAACAGGCCGTCATTTTTATCCCTCTTTCTGTCGTTAGACTGGCTCCATCAACCATTTGCCCACCCGTGCGGTGGCAAGCCAAGGAGTGAGCCATGAAGAAACTGATCAATGCCGTCGATGCCGTGGTCCGTGAACAACTGATGGGGATGGCAGCCGCCCACCCCGAGCTCAAGGTACGTATCGAACCCCACTACATCACCCGCGCCGACTCCCCCGTGATGGGTAAGGTGGCGCTGGTCTCCGGCGGTGGCAGCGGCCACGAGCCGATGCACGGCGGTCTGGTGGGCAAAGGGATGCTGGATGGCGCCTGCCCCGGCGAGATTTTTACCTCTCCGACGCCGGATCAGATGTACGAGTGCGGTCAGGCCGTTGATGGTGGCGCGGGCGTGCTGTTTCTGGTGAAGAACTACACCGGTGACGTGCTCAACTTCGAGACCGCGGTCGAGCTGCTGCACGGCGACGGCGTCAAGGTGGGCTTCGCCCTGATCGATGACGACGTGGCGGTCAAAGACAGCCTCTACACCGCCGGTCGCCGTGGCGTTGCCACGACCGTGCTGTGCGAGAAGCTGGTCGGTGCCGCCGCCGAAGCGGGCTACGATCTGGCACGTTGCGAGGCGCTGGCCCGCCGCATCAACAACCAGAGCCGCACGATAGGCGTGGCCATGCATGCCTGCACCGTGCCGGCCGCTGGCAAGCCCTCCTTCACCCTGGCGGACAACGAGATGGAGTTCGGCGTCGGTATCCACGGCGAACCGGGCATCGAACGCCGCCCCTTCACCGACCTCAATACCCTGGTGGACGACATGTTCAGCGAGCTTGCTGACAACACCCCCTATGGCCGTACTCTGCGTCACTGGGACAGAGCCTCCGGCTGCTGGCAGGAAGAACACTCCTTTATCGAACCGCTCAACAAGGGCGATCGGGTCATCGCGCTGGTCAACAGCCTCGGCGGCACCCCCATCTCCGAGCTCTATGGCGTCTATGGTCGCCTCGCCACCCTGTGCGAAGAGGCGGGCATCCATCTGGTGCGCAACCTGATTGGCCCCTACTGCACCTCCCTCGACATGACCGGCATCTCCATCACATTGCTCAAGGTGGATGATGAGCTGATGACCCTGTGGGATGCCCCCGTTCACACCCCCGCCCTGCGTCGCGGCTGCTAAGGAGAACCCATGTTAAGCAAGCATCACATCGTCAACTGGCTGCTCGACTGCGAACATATCTTCACCGAGCAGCGCGACTACCTCACCGCGCTGGATACCGACATCGGCGATGGCGACCACGGCCTCAACATGCAGCGCGGTTTTACCAAGGTAGCCGAGAAGCTGCCTGCGGTGGCAGACAAGGATATCGGTCAGGTGCTGAAAACCACCGGCATGACATTGCTCTCCTCGGTTGGCGGCGCCAGTGGCCCGCTCTACGGCACCTTCTTTATCCGGGCCGCGGCCAGTACCGACGCCTGCCAGAGCCTCAGTCTCAGCCAGCTGTGCAAAATGCTGAGCGATGGGGTCGAGGGGATCGTCTCCCGCGGCCGAGCCGAGCCGGGTGACAAGACCATGTGCGACGCCTGGTGGCCCGCACTGGCCGCCCTGCAACAGGCGCAGCAGCAAGATCTGCCCCTCAACGAAGCGCTGGACAAGGCAGTGGCAGCCGCCGCAGCCGGTACCGAGGCCACCATCCAGATGCAGGCCCGCAAGGGGCGCGCCAGCTATCTTGGCGAGCGCAGTATCGGCCATCAGGATGCCGGGGCCACCTCGACCCTGCTGCTGCTGACTGCCCTGCGTGACAGAGCGAGGTTGTGACATGATCGGAATCGTAGTTGTCTCTCACAGCGCCATGCTGGCGGCCGGGTTGAAAGCGCTGGCCGACCAGCTCGGCAGCTCTGCCCGATTGCTGCTGGCGGCCGGGGTCGATGACCCCGACCACCCCATCGGCACCGATGCCATCGCGGTGATGAGTGCGATTGAAGAAGCGGATGACGGCAGCGGTGTGCTGGTGCTGATGGACTTGGGCAGCGCCCTCTTGAGTGCCGAGACCGCCCTCGAACTGCTGCCCCCGGAGCTGAGCGCGAGGGTGCGGCTCTGCCCCGCCCCGCTGGTCGAGGGTACCCTGGCTGCCGTGGTAGCGGCCGGTTCCGGCCTGACGCTGGATGAGGTGGCCGCCGAGGCACTCGGCGCGCTGGGCCCAAAACAGGCGATGCTGCCTGCCAGCGCGGCGCAGGCCGCCACCGCGACAGCCCCCGTTGCCGACGACGGCTGGCTGCGCTGCGAGGTGGTGGTGGATAACCCCCACGGCCTGCATGTGCGCCCCGCCGCCCGACTGGTGGCGGCCCTCAAGCCCTTTGCCGCCGAACTCAAGCTGCAAAAGGGGGATAAAGAGGCCAACCCCCGCAGCCTGACCCGGCTCGCCATGCTCAACGTGCGTCAGGGCGACCAGCTCATCCTGCTGGCACGCGGCGAGGATGCCAATGCCGCCCTGGCCTGCTTCCAGCAGCTGGCCGACGAGCGTTTCGGCGACTGACGCCGCACGCCACTGTTTCAAGGGCTGCACTCGCTCGCTGAGCCTGTGCAGCTTCATTCAAGACGAAGGACTCCCCGGCACAGCCGCCCCTTCGCCCCGATTCTTAATTCATAAAGAGAGAGGGATAAAATATGGACCGCATTATCATCAGCCCCAGCAAATACGTGCAAGGCAACGGCGCCCTCGCCAATATCGGCAACTACGTCAAAGCACTCGGCAGCAAGCCGCTGATCCTGGCCGACGCCTTCGTCACCAAGCTGGTGGGCGATACCGTGGCCACCAGCTTCCACGGCGCCGGTATCAAGCCGGAGTTCGACTGCTTCAACGGCGAATGCTCCCGCCCCGAGATCGACCGCCTGCTGGCTCGCTGCAACCAGACCCCGTTTGACGTCATCATCGGCATCGGCGGCGGCAAAACGCTGGATACCGCCAAGTCGGTCGCCTTCTACCAGAAAGTGCCGGTGGTCATAGTGCCGACCATCGCCTCCACCGATGCCCCCACCAGCGCGCTGGCGGTCATCTACACCCCGGAAGGACAGTTCAGCGAATACCTGATGATCCCGACCAACCCCAACATGGTCATCATGGATACCGGCGTAGTCTCCCGCGCCCCGGTGCGGCTGCTGGTCTCCGGCATGGGGGATGCGCTCTCCACCTATTTCGAGGCGCGCGCCAACAAGGTTTCCGGTTGCCAGACCATGGCCGGTGGCGCCTCCACGCTGGCGGCGCAGGCCATCGCCGAGCTCTGCTACAAGACCCTGCTGGCCGATGGCTACAAGGCCAAGCTGGCGGTGGAGCAGGGGCTCTGCACCAAGGCGGTGGAGAACATCATCGAGGCCAACACCTATCTGAGCGGTATCGGCTTCGAGAGCAGCGGGCTGGCCGCCGCCCACGCCATCCACAACGGTCTGACCCAGCTGGCCGAGTGTCACCACCTCTACCACGGTGAGAAAGTGGCGTTCGGTACCCTGGTGCAGCTGGTGCTGGAGAACGCCCCGATGGCGGAGATCGAAACCGCGCTGGGTTTCTGCCGCTCGGTTGGCCTGCCGACCAACCTGCATATGATGGGGGTCAAGGAGCTGGATATGGCGCGCCTGATGGCGGTGGCCAAAGCCTCCACCGCCGAGGGCGAGACCATCCACAATATGCCATTCAAGGTCACTGCCGAGGATGTGCTGGCGGCCATCGTCACCGCCCACCAGCTGGGGCTGTAACCACGCCGCGACTGACCTAGCCATATAAGACGGCCCCACAACTGCGGGGCCGTTTCGTTTTCTGCGGGCCGATTCGCAACGACCTCAATAACCATCAGCCGTGATAGTCGGCGGGATCGATCTCGAGCAGTTTGAGCCGCCGCCAGAGGGTGGTGCGGCTGATGCCAAGATGCTGGGCCATCTGGCTCACCTGCCCCTTGCAGGCGTGAGCGCAGCGCAAGATGGCTTGCCGCTCCAGCTCCGCCAAGGTGAGCAGCGGTTGCCCCACCACCTCGTCCGCCACCTGCTGATAGCCGTGACGAATGGCGGCGGGCAGCGCCTCCGGCGGGATCGGCCCCTGACCGGCATGAAGCAGCGCATGCTCGACGGCGCTGCGCAGCTCCCCCAGATTGCCGGGCCAGGGATAGGCGAGCAGGCAGTCGAGGGCCGCCGGACTGAACTGGCGCACCGGCTCGCGCCCCTGCGCCGCCAGCTGCTGGCTGATAAGGCCCGGCAGATCCGCCGCGCGCTCTCGCAGTCCCGGCAGCCATAGCTCGCACGCCTGCAAGGCATAGAGCAGCTGGCGGCCAAACAGCCCCTCCTGCACCAGTTGTTCCAGCGGGGCGCTGCTGGTGGCGATGATCCGCACCTTGAGCGGCAGGATACGGGCCGAATCGAAGCGCTGGATGCGACCGGTTTTGAGCAGTTGCAGCAGCGCCGCCTGCATGGGGGCAGAGAGGCACTCCACCTGCTCCAGCACCAGGGTGCCACCGTGGGCCAGCTCGAACTTGCCCGCCCGCTCCTGCCCCGCCTCGTCGGAGCCCATCAACTCCAGCGCCATCCGCTCGCTCGGCAGCGCCTTGCAGTTGAGGGTAATGAGCGGCCCGGAGGCCCGTTCACTGCCAAAGTGGATCGCCTCCGCCAGCTGGGCCTTGCCCACTTCCTCCTCGCCACGCAGCAGGATCGGCCCCTGACTCTGGGCCGCCTGCCGGGCATAGCGCAGCAGCTTGCGCATGGCACTCGACTCCCCCACCAGTGCCGACAACTCGGGCACCGTCTGGCGCAACTGGTGAATGGCCCGCAGCCGGTCAACCGGGTGCAGCAGGGCGATAAAACTGACACCCTCCGGCCCCGGCAGCGGCTTGAGGCTCACCAGCGCATTGATAAACTCCCCCTCCTGCCCACCGAGCCGCTCCAGCGTCACCTCCACATGGCTGAGCGGCGTCTGCCCTTTGATGGCCAGCTGCAACCGCTGGGGCAACAGCAGATGCTGCTCCAGCGGCTGGCCGAGACAGAGTGCCGGATCGAGCCGCAGCCGGTGGGCCGCCAGCGCGTTGAGGTAGCGCAGCCTGCCTTGCGGATCCCAGGCCAGCACACCGTCATCCATGCCATCGAGCAGGGCGTAAAGCTCGCTCAGGTGATGCTGGGACTCCTGCATCAGGGTCTCCATCTGCAGCAGATGGGCCAGCTCGCGCCCGGCGCTGACGGTGAGCGCCAGATCGCCGGCGCTCGCCTCCTCCACCTTGCAGATCAGGGCAATGATGGCGACCTGACGGCCATTGCTGTTGTAGACCGGGCTGGCGCAGCTGTGCCACGGATGGAGGGTCTGGTTGAAGTGCTGGGGGCCGCTGACGCAGAGCGGCACGCCCTCCAGCGCCGCCAGATTGATGGCATTGGTGCCGATGCGCCCCTCGCTGAAGAAGGCACCGGGGCCAAACCCCAGCACCGCCAGCTCGCGCAGGGTGTCGGGGTGGCCGGTCTGGGCCAGCAGGCAGCCGCTCTCGTCGGTGAGCAGCAGGGCGCAGGGGCGCCCCTCCATAAATTCGTAGAGATCTTCGAGGGCCATCTCGCCGGTGGTGAGCAGGTCGCGCTTGCGCTGGCGCAGGCTCTGCAAGGTCTGCCCCTTGGCGCTGTGGGGCGGGTGCCAGAGGGTGGCACTGGTCTGGTGGGCGCAGCGCAGCCAGGATGCCTGCAGATAGTCAGGCCAAGCGAGCAGCGGCTGAAGGTCAGATGGCATGGTCACAGCAATATCCGGCAAGATGTGAGCCGACCATTTAACCACGCCAGCGCCCCCGATTCAGTGACCTGCCTCAGAGGGTGGCAACCCCGCTCTGCTCTTGGTCGGGTTCGCCCCGAGTTTGGCGACAAGACCACCGATAGCTACTGCCACGAGCTGCTGACCCGCCTCTACCCCGGCCGCGACATCGTGCAGATCAATATCGATCCGGTCGCCGCCGGTGGCGGCGGCATTCACTGCATCACCCTCCACCAGCCCACCTGACTCTCTCCTACCCACTGATAACCCGGGGCGTTGCCACGCCCTGGGTGGGTTATTTATCCACGCCAATTACTAACCCCCAGCCCCGTATCTTGGCTAACTACGCAATATATTGCGTTATCCCGATCACACTCCAAGCTTATTCACGCAAAAGAGGTTGGGCGATGCTATCCATTGTAGAATCTGTAATCTACTTTTAATCAACGATAAAAATGTCAAAGGAGGACGTTGCGTGAATACGTTCAGTATCAGCGATAGGTAATAATGTGATTCAAAGTCACCTTTTCATGGCGGTTATCTGGATGATTCTGAGTTACATGGATGGTTATATTGACGGATTAGTATTACCTTCTCTCTAACCACTGTTAGACCCGATATATTTTACTGAGGATAAAATTATGCTTGTAATTACGAACCGGAACATTGACAGGAATTTCCTGAAGACAGGCATTGGAAATGAACATTCATTTGGTGAAGAATTAAATGCTAACGGCCCGAATGAAGTTCGTCTCGCTAATGCCACAAAATTGAATGGTATTTGGTCTTTGACTTTGGTGATGGAGCCTAAAATCCTCACAAGTGAAAACTTGCCGAGTCGCATCCAGTTCCAAGAAGTGCTGCATAGATGCAAAGAGAACAATCGCAATTGCCTTTTTTATGTTCATGGCTTTAACAAGCCCTTTGATGAGACACTTGAACAAGCATGGAAGCTCCAGGAAAGATATAACCTAGAGGTAATATTATTGTCATGGCCATCAAACACAGGTGGCTTCCCAATAAAAGAATATAAGAACGTAAAACGTATCGCCAGAACTTCTACCGGTGCAATGGATTCATCCTTTGAGAAATTGGCGCAGTACGTTCAAATGCCATTCAATCGAGATGCCCTCCTGTCATGTAATGTTACACTCAATTTGATGACGTACAGCATGGGAAATTTTTTGTTTCAAAGTTATGTTGAGGGTTCGCTGTATGATAATGAAACACGAATGTTCTCTAACGTAATTATTTGCCAAGCAGATTGCGACAATGAGGGGCACGAGATTTGGGTAGATAAAATCCAAGCTGGGAAACGGGTTTACATTACGATTAACGAGAATGACAAGATACTTGGTTGGTCTGATGCCAACTTTCAGAAAGATAGACTTGGAAGAACCGCTAAAAACCTGACATCGAAAAATGCAGTATATTTCGACTTTACTGAGAGTCCTGGTATGGGTAACACACACCAGATTTGGGGGCAAGATACAAACGATGTTGTTAAAGATTTTTTTGCACGTGCTTTTAGCGGGTTGAAGGCAGAAGAAACACCAGGCCTTATTTTTGATCAACGTATTAACGCATTTAGAGTAGAGTGATATATACATGCGAAAGGGATGTCAAAAATCATTGTTACTTTTGACATCCCTAACATCCATGTTAAGCAATTATATATTACATCGCGTGGGGGATTAATTGTGCCGGATTTAACACTAAAGGAAGCATTTGATATATATCAAAAGCAAAGTGATAGCATTCATAAGATTTGGGCATATTTTCAGATGATCTCCGTTGCAGTTCTTGGCTATACCATTGGCAGCAATAAGGACCAATGGGGCGCTGAAACATATTGTCTTATCGCTGGAAGCTATCTATTATTTGCAATCGCAAATCAAGCGGCTATCATTTTTTCTCAAAAAGAACTTTATAAATTCGGATATGCAGTAAAAGTCGTGGCGGAAAACAGTGGGGTAGTTGGAAAACAACTTGTCATCGAAACAATAATGCCATGGAAAGTAGCTTTATTTCATACACTTGCTACAACAGTAATCCTAGCCGCAATATTCGTAACATGGCACGATAAGAGCTCAAAAGCGGCATCCAATCCCATAACCAAAGCTGAAATTAGGATGCCCACCTGTCTAAGCAAGATGTAGCCTAATCAGCACAGATAATTGGGTATCCTCTTTTGCCGCGACATAACCCTGAATCAACCTTCCTAATGCTATCACCATAAACAAAAGAGCCGCCCTTATGGGCGGCTCTTGGCATCAGCGATGGATGGCTGAATCGTCTTGTTGTCACTCGGCCTTGGGCGGTTCAACCGCGGCAGCCGCCGGTTGGTCATCTTCCTTGATCCAGGCATCCAGCAGGGTGTAGCCCACCGCCAACACTACCGGGCCGATAAACAGACCGATGATCCCCATGGTCAGCAAGCCACCGATTACCCCCACCAGAATGAGGATGAGCGGCAGGTCGGCACCACGCTTGATCAGGAAGGGGCGCAGGAAGTTGTCCATGGTGCCCGCAATCAGTGACCACACCAGCAGGAAGGTGCCCCAGGTGGTGTCACCGCTCCAGTAGAGGTAGCCGATACAGGCCAGCAGCACCGGGAAGGGGCCGATCTGGGCGACGATCAACAGGAACATCACCACCACCAGCACCATGGCGTAAGGGATACCGGCAATCAGCAGGCCGACACCGGCCACCGAGGATTGCACCAGTGCGGTCACCACCACCCCCATGGCTACGGCACGGATCGCCTGTGAAGCCAGCACAGTGGCGTTGTCACCACGCTGACCCGCCAGCCGGTGGGCGAAGCGGCGAATGCCGGTCGCCACCACTTCCCCCGAGTGATAGAGCACCCCGCAGATACCGACCGTCAGCAGGAAGTGCACGAACAGCAAGCCAAGATTACCGGCCTGAGAGGCCAGCCAGCGGGCGGTCTGACCGAAATAGGGGGCCAGCTTGGCAAACAACACCTGACCACCACTCGCCAGAATTTGCTGCCAGAAGTCATAGAGCTTGTCGCCCACCAGCGGGATCTGTTGCAGCCAGAGCAGCTCCGGCGGCGGTGACTGGCTGATATGGGTACCCAGCTCGATCAGCATGGGTGCCTTCTCCGCCACATTGGCCAGCGTCATAAAGAGCGGGATGACAAACATCAGCAGCAGCACCAGCGTCATAAAGAGGGCCGCCAGGGTGCGCTTGCCCCACAACAGGCGCTGCACCATCAACATCAGCGGCCAAGTGGCGATGGTGATCATGGTGGCCCACACCAGCGCAGGCAGGAAGGGCTGCAACACCAGGAAACAGGAGATAATCAGGATGCTGAGAAACAGCACCCCCAGGGTTATCTTGGCCAAATCCACTTTTTTCACATTCATAGAGTTCCCTTGTCAGAGCCGTTGCCCTTGGGTCGTGTGTCGCATTTCAAGAAAGAGAGTATCCACCAGAGGCCAGCGCTCAACCAGAGCCCCAGCCCGAAAAAGAGCACAAACTGACCAAGCAGGATAGCCAGCGAACTGCTGGTCAGCAGCGGCAGCGCCCAGAGCCCCGTCCCGATCAGAGCGCCCCCCGCCAGCGTGACCGCGCCGGTCACAATGGGGGGATATCCGCCACGGCTCAGGGTAAGCAAACCGCCAACCCAGAGCCCGAGAGCCGCCATGCCGATCCCGGTCAGATGGGCCGATTGGGTCAGCCCCCCGAGCGCCAGCGCAGATGCAATCAGCAGCAGCCAAGCCGCCGACTGCCTGTCGGCACGCCAGCAGGGACGCGCGGCCAGCAGCAAGGCGCCAATCAGCAGGCCAACCGCCACATCGGAGATAAAGTGCACCCCGAGCCAGACCCGCGCCAGACCTGTGGTCAGCGCCAGCAGCAAGGCCAGCGAATAGGGCAGCCCGCGCCGGGCAGGCCAGAGCCAGCCAAGCAGCGTGCCCCAGAACAGCAGGGCCGAGGCGGTGTGGCCGCTCGGCATGCCAAAGCCTTGCGCGCTCTGGGTTGCCAGTTCAGGTTGCAGATGGAAGGGACGCGGCCAGCCAATCCCCTCCTTGCTCGCCTGCACCAGCAAGCCAAGCCAGAGCATGGCGAACAGCAGCTGGCGCAGCCGCGGCCACCCCAGCAGCGGGAGCAGCAAAGGTATCAGGGCAAGCTGAAAGCCGCCTGAACCAAACAGATTGCTGACCGACAGCCACCAGACATCGGGCCCCAGCCACTGCTGCAGGCGCTGCATCAGCGGGATCTCGACCTGATGCAGCGCATTTCCCTGTGCCACAAAATCGGCCTGCCAGTGCACCTCGCTCTCGGGCACCTGATCAAGCCGGGATTGCAGCCAGTCGAGCTGCTCCGGGAAGCGGCGCTGCTCGCGGGGCAGCTGGTCGATGGCGATCAGCCGGGCGTTAAGGATCTCTCCCCCCAGATTGGGGGCCTTCAGCAGCGAGACAAAATCGGAATCTTGCTGGGCGACAATCGGTTCCAGCGTGCGACAGGCGAAGATAAGCGCCCGCTGCCAGCGACCCAGCTCCTGCACCACCTCCCCCCGCAAGCCGGTCTCTTCATAGAGTTCGCGCAGTGCCGCCTGCTGCGGGCTCTCGCCGCCATCTATATAGCCACCGCTCAGGCTGTAGCGGGAGGAGATGCGATCCTGCACCAGCAGCAGTTGATCCTGATGGCGGATGGCGCAGGCCGCTGCCGTTGGGCCAGCCGGTTCGGCACTCAGGGCTGGCAGAGCGGCAAACAGCGCCAGCAAGAGTAAAAAGAGGGTTCTCGACATCAATTTGCTTTCCCTATGCACAATGGCGACAAGCCTCCCAGAAATCAGATAGTTGGGCAACGGTAGCGGCCGGATCACCGCCGTTCCCGCCGCGCTGGCGGTGCACGGAAGATTGCGATGAAGCGGGGCACTCCCTACTATTGGCGGCTATCTTCAATTTCATGCAGCAAACGCTGGAGCCCTCCATGAGACAGTTCGGCTTTTTCCTCGGCATCGCCATCGGTGTCATTTTGATCCTGTTCGGCAGCATCGTCATCTTCCAGGCGCTCCCTGCCGCACTTGATGTACTGGAGATGCCAAGCCGCATCCCGTTCGTGCGCGAGGTCTACACCTGGCTGATGACCAGCGCCAACGGCCTCACCGCCCAGCTGGAGCAGAACTTCCTGGAAGCGTTCCAGACCGTGCTCAAGCTGATCCTGCTCATCACCTTCATGTGGGTCTGTGTCAAGCTGGTCAACATGGGGGTGCTGATTATCCGCGCCGGGGTTGATCTGATCCGCACCGCCATCGCCCACAGCGAAGGCCCCCACGACCAGAAGAAGCCGGATCAGCACGATCACTTCTGACTCTGACATGGTTGATGGATGTGAACGCTGCCGCCCCCAACCGGGGCGGCAGTGTTATATGCGTGGTATTGAGGCCCTTACCAGCCCCCATGGATACCCGATAAAGCAGCGGCTTTCCCTTGTGAATCAGCAAACTGCCCATATGTTGCATCACCTTGACATGGTTTGCGCCCCGCGCGGCGGCTGCCCGGTTTCTATCCCGACCCCGTGCTCTGGTATAATCGACCACCTCTTTTCCCCGTTATGGAGCCTGTTCATGCCCAATCATGCAGAAAGTGCCCTCGAGGTTCGTCTCGACAAGTGGTTGTGGGCGGCCCGTTTCTACAAGACCCGCTCCATTGCGCGGGATCAGATCGACGGGGGCAAGGTGCACTACAATGGTCAGCGCAGCAAACCGGGCAAACAGGTAGAAGTGGGGGCACTGATCCGCTTCTGGCAGGGGCAGGACGAACGCGAAGTGCGGGTGCTGGCCTTGAGCGAGCTGCGCAAATCGGCACCGCTCGCCCAGCAGCTCTATGAAGAGACCGCCGAGAGCCTGAAAAAACGGGCCGAGAACAGCGAGGCGCGCCGCTTCAACAGCCAGTTTGCCCCCAGCCCCGAGCGCCGCCCCGACAAGCAGGAGCGACGCCAGTTGCTCAAGGTCAAACAGTACTGACCGACCCCGATTTGATACCGGGCTGGCATCAACCCCAGCCCGCCCGATTTACCTCACCGAAAAGCCAGGAATACATGATGAGCAACCAAGATCTGCTGTATCGCTATCTGTTTGAAGAGTACGAAGTGCGTGGCGAGCTGGTCCAGCTGGATCACACCTACCGCCACGTAGTGGAAGCCCAGAACTACCCGGTGCAGGTGCAAAAACTGCTGGGCGAGCTACTGGTCGCCACCAGCCTGCTGACCGCCACCCTCAAGTTTGAAGGCTCCATCACGGTGCAACTGCAGGGCGATGGCCCGGTGCGTCTGGCCGTGATCAATGGTGACAACAACCAGCAGCTGCGCGGCGTGGCCCGCTATGAAGGCGAGCTGCCGAGCGATGGCAAGCTGCAGAGCCTGATTGGCAACGGCCAGCTGATCATCACCATCACCCCGGAGCAGGGCGAGCGCTATCAGGGCATCATCGCGCTGGACGCCGATACTCTGGCGGGCTGCCTGGAGCACTACTTCGCCCGCTCCGAACAGCTGGCCACCAAGCTGTGGATCCGCACCGGCTACCACGAAGGTGCGCCGCGCGCTGCCGGCATCATGCTGCAGGAGCTGCCCGCCCAGAGCGAGGATCACAGCAACGATTTCGATCACCTGACCCAGCTCACCAGCACCATCAAGGATGAAGAGCTGTTCGGCCTGCAGGCAGAAGAGATCCTCTACCGTCTCTACCATCAGGACAAGGTGCGGGTGTTCGATCCGCAGGCGGTCGAGTTCCGCTGCACCTGCTCCCGCGAGCGCTGCGAAGGAGCCCTGCTGCAGATAGAAAAGGAAGAGGTCATGGAGATGGTGCAGGAGCTCGGCAAGATCGACATGCACTGTGATTATTGCGGCGCCCAGTATCAATTTAATGGGATCGATGTCGAAACCCTGTTCAGCAGGGCTCCCGGCAATGATGCAAACCAGTTACACTAATTAAAGGCGGGCAAAACCCGCCTTTAACTTTAATAACAAAAAAATACCCTATTTTATAAAGTTTGATGGCGATCGCTAAACTCTACCACCTAAGTGATAGGATGACCGTCAGATAGAACCCTACCAACCTCTGAACCCAGGAGAATACAATGACAATCGTGGCAGAACCCACCCTGGCCCAACAATTAGGACTGGACCAGTACGGCATCAAAAACAGCCAAGAAATCGTTCGCAACCCCTCTTACGAGCAGCTTTTCGCCGAAGAGACACGCCCTGACCTGGAAGGGTTCGAGCGCGGTGTGGTGACCGAACTGGGCGCCGTCAACGTAAACACCGGTATCTTCACCGGTCGCTCCCCGAAAGATAAATATATCGTCAAAGATGCCACTACCCAGGATACTGTGTGGTGGTCTGACCAGGGTAAAAACGATAACAAAGCCATTACCCCGGAAGTGTGGTCACATCTGAAAGGGCTGGTCACCAAACAACTCTCCGGCAAGCGCCTGTTTGTGGTCGACGGTTTCTGCGGTGCCAACCCGGATACCCGCCTGGCCGTGCGCATCATCACCGAGGTGGCCTGGCAGGCACACTTCGTGAAAAACATGTTCATCCGCCCGAGCGATGAAGAGCTGAAAACCTTCAAGCCTGACTTCGTGGTGATGAACGGTGCCAAGTGCACCAACCCGAACTGGAAGGAGCAGGGTCTCAACTCCGAGAACTTTGTTGCCTTCAACATGACCGAGAAGATGCAGCTCATCGGTGGCACCTGGTACGGTGGCGAGATGAAGAAGGGCATGTTCTCCATGATGAACTACTTCCTGCCCCTGCGCGGCATTGCCTCCATGCACTGCTCCGCCAACGTGGGTCAGGACGGCGACGTTGCCATCTTCTTCGGTCTCTCCGGCACCGGCAAGACCACCCTCTCCACCGATCCCAAGCGTCAGCTGATCGGCGATGACGAGCACGGCTGGGATGACCACGGCGTGTTCAACTTCGAAGGGGGCTGCTACGCCAAGACCATCAAGCTTTCCGAAGAGGCTGAGCCGGACATCTACCACGCCATCCGTCGCGATGCGCTGCTGGAGAACGTGACCGTTGCTGCCGATGGCACCATCGACTTCGATGATGGCTCCAAGACCGAGAACACCCGCGTCTCCTACCCCATCTATCACATCGACAACATCGTCAAGCCGGTCTCCAAGGCAGGTCACGCCACCAAGGTGATCTTCCTGACTGCCGACGCCTTCGGCGTGCTGCCCCCGGTCTCCAAGCTGACCAAGGAGCAGACCAAGTACCACTTCCTGTCTGGCTTCACCGCCAAACTGGCCGGTACCGAGCGCGGCATCACAGAGCCGACTCCGACCTTCTCCTCCTGCTTCGGCGCAGCCTTCCTCTCCCTGCACCCGACCAAGTACGGTCAGGAGCTGGTGAAACGGATGGAAGCGGCAGGTGCAGAGGCCTATCTGGTCAACACCGGCTGGAACGGCACCGGCAAGCGCATCTCCATCAAGGATACCCGCGCCATCATCGACGCCATCCTGGATGGCTCCATCGAGAAGGCCGAGACCAAGGTGCTGCCGATCTTCAATCTGGAGATCCCGACCGCGCTGCACGATGTGAACCCGGCGATCCTCGACCCGCGCGACACCTACGCCGACAAGGCCGAGTGGGATGCCAAGGCCGTCGATCTGGCAGGGCGTTTCATCAAGAACTTCGAGCGCTTCACCGATAACGATGAAGGCAAACGTCTGGTTGCGGCAGGCCCGCAGCTGTAACAGGCTAGCTTCGTATCAGTGACATCATGCCGGTCAGCCACGCTGACCGGCATTTTTGTTTTTGTGGAGCCCCGAACGCCGCCATCGTCCCCGTTAAGGGGGCCAAAACCTTGCCTTTGCCCATTGTGACAGGTTAGATTCAGCCAAACTTTATACAATATACAATTCTGTAACGCCCAATCGTGACCCGACCATGACCCCACCCTACAAGACCCGAACCCAGATGGTGATGGAAAACCTCCGTGGCCGGATCCTCCGTGGGGAGTTCCCCGCTGGCGCCCCCTTGCGTCAGGATGCCATTGCCAAAGAGCTGGCCGTGAGCCGCATTCCGGTGCGCGAAGCCCTGATGCAGCTGGAAGCGCAGGGGCTGGTGAAGTTCGAAGCCCATCGCGGCGCCGTGGTCACCATGCTGGACGCCTCGGCCATTGAAGAGCTCTTTTATTTGCGAGCGCTGCTGGAAGCCGATACCCTGTTTCACGCCGTCGACAAGATGACGGAAGCCACCTTCGCGCAAGCGGAGGCGATCCTCGCCCAGTTTGATCACGCCCTGGAGTCAGGCACCCAGATCGAACATTGGGCCGAGTTGAACCACAGCTTTCACGCCACCCTCTATCAGGCAGCCGGTCGCCCCCAGGCACTTGAACTGATCGCCCAGATCAATCTGAGCTGTGACCGCTATGTCCGCTTCGAGCTGCTCTTTGCCAGCGACGGGGTGGACAAGGCGGAGCGTGAACACGCCCAATTGCTGGAACTGTGCCGCGCCCGGCGCAAGCACGAGGCGGTGGTGCTGCTCAGGCAGCATATCGAAGCGGCAGGTCAGTCGATCAAGCGGATCCTGGCCAGCGGCCATAAAAACTGAACACTCATATAGCAACCATCTGGCACTAACGACATGAATAATTTCGAGATAATTGAAACCCGCGTCGCCCAAGTCAGGGCCGAGCTGGCCATGCAGGAGTTGGACGCATTTATCGTCCCCCACGATGATGAGCACCTCGGCGAGTACATCCCCGCCTATGCCGAGCGGCTTGACTGGATCACCGGTTTCAACGGCTCTGCCGGCGTTGCCATCATCATGGCCCAGCGGGCAGCCCTCTTTGTCGATGGTCGCTATACGGTGCAGGCGCGGATGCAAACCCCCGCCGAACTGTTCGAATTCCTCCACCTCATTGAAAATCCTCATGTGCAGTGGCTGGCCGAGCAACTGCCGTCAGGCTCCCGGGTTGGCTTCGATGCCCGCCTGCACAGCCTGACCTGGTACAAGAATGCCAAAGCCGTGCTGGCCGATCGCGGTATAGAGCTGATCCGCGTCGAGCAGAACCCCATCGACCTGAACTGGAGCGATCGCCCGGAGCCGACCAAGAGCCCGGTCATCCTCTACAGCGAGGAGTTGGCGGGCCAGTCCAGCCAGTCCAAACGTGAACAGCTGGCGGCCGACCTGCGCAAGCGCGGGCTGGATGCCGTGCTGCTGACCCAGGCCGAGCCCATCAACTGGCTGCTCAACCTGCGCGGCCGCGACATCGACCGGCTGCCGGTGGTGCTGGGCTTTGCCGTGCTCTACGCCAACACCAGCATGGATTTCTTCGTCGATACCGACAAAATTGACTGCTTCGCCTTTACCCAGCACGTGGGGCAGGATGTCTCCGTCTACCCCATCGACAAGCTGGGCGACGTGTTGCAGCGCATCGGTGAAGATCAGCAGAAGGTGCTGGCCGATCCGGACAGCGCCAACGCCTGGACCCAGCTCGTCATGGAAGAGGCGGGCGCCATTCTGGTGGCTGGCCAAGACCCCACCATGCTGCCGAAAGCGTGCAAGAACGAAATCGAGCTGACCGGCATGCGTGCCGCTCACCTGCGTGATGGCGTGGCCATGACCCGCTTCCTTGCCTGGCTGGATCGGCTGGTCGCCTCCGGCGAGTTCGAGGGAGTGGATGAAGGCACCCTGGCCGATCAGGTCGAGGCGTTCCGCCGCGAGCAGGAGCACTACGTCGAGCCAAGCTTCGATACCATCTCCGCGCTCGGCCCCAACGCCGCCATGTGCCACTACCACCACACCAATGGCACCCCCCGTGCGTTTGGTCAGGACAGCCTTTATCTGCTGGACTCCGGCGCCCAGTATATGGATGGCACCACCGACATCACCCGCACCATCAAGGTGGGTGAGGTGAGCGACGAGCAGAAAGCGATGTTTACCCGGGTACTGCAGGGCCATATCGCGCTGGATCAGGCCCGCTTCCCCCGTGGCACCGCCGGTATCCAGCTCGACGTGCTGGCCCGCATGCCGCTGTGGCAAGCCGGTTACAACTATGACCACGGCACCGGCCACGGCGTCGGCCACTTCCTGAGTGTCCACGAAGGGCCCCAGCGCATCGCGCCGAAAGGGAGCATGGTTGCCCTGCAACCGGGCATGGTGCTCTCCAACGAGCCGGGCTACTACCGTGAAGATGGCTTCGGCATCCGCTGCGAGAACCTGGTAGTCGTGACAGAGCTGGAACAAGTTGGCGAGCTGCCGATGCTGGGCTTCGAGCGTCTGACCTACGTGCCGTTCGATACCCGCCTGATCGACCGCAGCCTGCTGAGCCCGGCCGAATTCCGCTGGATCAACGAATACCATGTCGAGGTGTTCCGCCGCCTGAGCCCGCTGCTCGAGGGCGAGGATCTGGCCTGGCTGGAGCAGGCAACCAGCCTCATCTGATGACACAGGGCCTGCGGGCCCTGTTTTTTATCCCCCCTTTTGACCTGTATCAACACCCAAAGCGAGCAGGTCAGGAGAATGGCGGCCATGAAAAGTCATCATGCCAGCCCAGCCCGGGGCTCACACGCCGCAGCCAGCAAAAAGGCGAGTGACCATCCCAGACTCATGCGCGAGCAGCAGACGGTCAGCGCCATGATCCGCCTCTACTGCCAGCACCATCATCAGGATCCCCATTGCCGCCACTGTCGCCAGTTGCGGGATTTCGCCCATCAGCGCCTTCGTCGCTGCCGTTATGGCCACGGCCACAAACCCACCTGTGCCAACTGCAATATCCACTGCTACGCACCGGCGATGCGCAAACAGATCCAGCAGGTGATGAAGTGGAGCGGCCCGCGCATGTTGCTGCGCCACCCCTGGCTCACCCTCCGCCACCTGCTCGACGGCTTGCGCAAAGCACCCAAACTGCCCCAGAGCCGCCCCCTGCCGCCATAACCGCCAATCCCTTGCATCCGGCAGGGGATGACCACTACCCTATGACTCCTTTTCTGCCGTTGACCCCAAGGTCAGCGGCGTTGCCGATCCTTTGCTGCCAATGGAGTCCTGATGCACCACAACCCGCCCCTGCTACGCACCGCCACCCACCATGACATGCACGCCATCTGGCAGATCGATGCCAAGGTGTTTGGCGAAGATATCTATCCCGCCTTCTTCTTCCGTCAGGCGATGGATTTGTGGCCCAAGTTGTTGCTGGTGGCCGAATACGAGGGGCAGCTGGTGGGTTATGTGCTGGGGGGATTCGGTCAGGAGCGGTCGCAAGGCTGGGTGCTCTCTCTGGCGGTGCTGCCCGAGGCGCGCGGTTTTGGTCTGGCCGAGCGAATGATGCGCCAGATGGAGGCCAACCAGCAGGCGCTGCAGATCAGCGAACTGCGGCTCACGGTCGATCCGGCCAATCCGGCCCAGCGCCTCTACTACCGGCTCGGTTACACATTGCAGGCGGAAGTAGCCGACTATTTCGGCCCCGGAGAAGACCGTCTGCTGCTGGTTAAAACCCTCTCCGGTACAGCTGCGATTCAAGGACAAAACCGGTTACAGAACGCATAATTGGTTACATTTTGCCGATTTCATGTGTGACGGGGTTGGAGTAAAGTTCACTCATCAACCGGATTGTTCAAATTACGTGCAGCCCAGGAGGCCCACCATGTTGAAGCGTATGACCCTTATTGCCCTGCTGGCAGCAACCACCATCACCGGATGCGCCAACAGTGACGTTTACTCTGGCGATGTTTACACCAAAGACCGCGCCAAACAGGTGCAGACCGTCAGCTACGGCACCATCATCTCCACTCGCCCGGTGAAGATCCAGGCCGATGAGAACTCCCTGATTGGCACCATTGGCGGCGCCGTAGTCGGTGGCCTGCTGGGCAGCACAGTCGGTGGCGGCACCGGACGCGACATCGCAGCCGCAGGCGGCGCCATCGCCGGTGCAGCGGCAGGTAACGCCATCGGCAACAAGATGAATCAGGTCGACGGCGTCGAGCTGGAGATCAAGAAAGAGAATGGCGAAGCCATCGTGGTCGTGCAGAAAGCCAGCCCCACCTTCACCCCGGGCGCCCGTGTACGCATGACCCAGGGCAATGGCAGCATCAACGTGGCCGTCGTGAACTAAAAGCGCCACCGCACTTGCACCATAAAAAACCGCCGATCCCGGCGGTTTTTTGTTGTCTGACGTTAGGGATTACATGCTGTAAGCCTTCTCACCGTGGGAGGTGACATCCAGCCCTTCCCGCTCGGCATCGCCGTTCACCCGCAGCCCCACCAGCATGTCGACCGCCTTGAAGGCAATCGCCGCCACGGCACCGGACCAGAGCAGGGTGACACCGACCCCGATAGCCTGGATCTTCACCTGAGTCAGGATGGAGTAGCCCTCGGCAACCTGATTGGTGACATAGTCCCACACCCCGGTGCCGCCCAGATCCGGGCTGGCAAAGACGCCGGTCAGCAGGGCGCCGAGAATACCGCACACCCCGTGTACGCCAAACACGTCCAGACTGTCATCGGCCCCCAGCAGGCGCTTGAGACCGTGGACACCCCACAGACCCGCCACGCCACTGATAAGGCCCATCACCAGACCACCGCCCACACCGACGAAACCGGCTGCCGGGGTGATCACCACCAGACCGGAGACGGCGCCAGAAGCGGCACCCAGCAGGGAGGGACGCCCCTTCATCACCCACTCGGCCAGCGTCCATGACAGGGCTGCCGCAGCCGGAGCGACCCAGGTGTTGATAAAGGCCAGCGCCGCAACACCGTTGGCTTCCAGCGCGGAGCCGGCGTTGAAACCGAACCAGCCGAACCAGAGCAGGGAGGCACCGATCATGGTCATGGTCAGGCTGTGGGGGGTCATGGGATCACGACCGTAGCCCAGACGCTTGCCCACCAGATAGGCACCCACCAGACCCGCCACGGCGGCGTTGATGTGCACCACTGTGCCGCCTGCAAAGTCCAGCGCACCATGCTGGAACAGATAACCGGCAGTGGCGGTCGCCGTGGCCGCAGCCTCGGCGCTGGTATAGGCATCCGGACCCGCCCAGTACCACACCATATGAGCCAGCGGGATATAGGCGAAGGTGAACCAGATCACCGAGAAGAGCAGCACGGCAGCGAACTTGATGCGCTCGGCAAACGCCCCCACGATAAGGCCGCAGGTGATGGCGGCAAAGGCCCCTTGGAACACCACATAGATCAGCTCGCTGATCCCGACCCCCTTGCTGAAGGTGGCAGCGATGGAGTCAGGGGTCACCCCCTTGAGCAGCACCTTGCTGAAGGAGCCATAGAAATTGCCCCCCTCGGTAAAGGCCAGCGAATAGCCGTAGATCACCCAGAGCACACAGATGAGGCAGAACAGGGTAAAGACCTGCATCAGCACGCTCAGCATGTTTTTGGCCCGCACCAGACCACCGTAGAAGAGGGCCAGACCGGGGATCGACATCAGGATCACCAGCGCCGCCGAGAGCAGCATCCAGGTGTTGTCACCCTTGTTGATTGTCATGGCGGCAACCGGAGCCACCGCCGCCTGTACCTGAGCGACCTCTTCGGCCCAACTTGGGGTAACCAGCAAGGCAGGCAACATCGTCAGACCCGCCATCATCCATTTTTTGACCATAGAGCACTCTCCTTCCCTGTCGTACCGGTACAAGACCGGCTCCGTTTCCCTGATTGAATCTGTGGCGAACCGCAAGGTGTTGCTGCAACCCGCCAGAATCACACCCGTGCCCGGCACGGGGATGTCTCTTGCCACTTCCTCATCACTGCATCTGCCGCCGATGACCGCAAGAGACCGTCTGACATGTAAAAAGCATAAAGCGGGCCACAAATTTAAATCCTTTTAAATCATTGCATTAGTAAGATCACGCATCATCAACGCACCAATTTGGCGCATGAGCTGCGCTAACCTGCCCAGGGGCGCCCTGTCGCAGGGCAGGCGATACGTCACGCACCAGAAGTGCGCAAACCCTGAGCCAGCCCACAAGCTGACGTCATCGATATCGCGCTCTGCGGGCCCGCTCGTTTACACTGACAGACCAGCCGTTTCCTGTTATCCGACCACGGCATACCATTACACAGCCCCTTGTTTGCAAGGTGATGGCAGGCCCAATCCGAGGAACACCATGCAGTTCGATCGTCTCGACATCAGCCTCTCCCACTACCGTCATCTCGACCGGGAGCATCGCGCCCACATCGCGCTGCTGGGGATAGTGATGCTGGCCATCATGGCCCTGCATCTGTTGCTGCTGCCCCACTTTCCCTACGAGCGCTTTTACGCCGTCAGCTTTGGCTTCGAGGTGATCAACTGGCTCACCATGCTGTTCCTGTTCTGGGTGGTGCAGTGCGCCCACCTGCCCACCCACACCTACCGCATGCTCTCCTGCGGTCTGATGTTGTGGATCATGGGGGCCACCGCCGACATCATGGATGAGCTGGTGGCGCAGCCACTCTGGCTCGCCATCTATGCCGAGGATCTGCTGCGATCCAGCGGCATCC
Source organism: Aeromonas sp. R3-1 (assembly GCF_040908345.1). NCBI lineage: Bacteria > Pseudomonadati > Pseudomonadota > Gammaproteobacteria > Aeromonadales > Aeromonadaceae > Aeromonas > Aeromonas sp. R3-1. Next base: position 115,998 of record NZ_JBFODN010000242.1, on the reverse strand, counting down.
TGCTAAGCAGCATCGGTATCCTGAGCACCATGCACCACCTCTTCCACATCAATACCAAGCTCAGACAACAGGCGCTGTTCGACGATCTGACCCAGCTGCCAAACCGGCGCTACTTTCATCAGCAGCTGTTTCTGGAACAGGGGATTTGCCACGCTCTCATCCTGCTGGATCTCGATCACTTCAAGGTGATCAATGACAACTACGGCCACGATATCGGGGATCGGGTGTTGCAGCAGTTTGGCGAGCTGTTGCAACAGCACTGCCCGCCCGGTGCGCTGGCGGCCCGTGTCGGGGGTGAAGAGTTTGCCCTGCTGCTGCCCGTCGCCCACGAAGCCGAGCTGCAGCAATTGGCCAACACCCTGCTCACTGCGACCCGCACCATAGCCCCCGACCCGACCCATACCATGACAGTCAGCCTGGGAGTGGGGATCCGCGAGCCCAAGGAACCGGCCGTCTCGCTGTTCAAACGGGTGGATCAGGCGCTTTATGGCGCCAAGGAGGCGGGCAGAAATTGCGCGGTATGGGCGATGCCGACTAACAAGGAGGTATGAAGATCTGCCGGTTGATTACCGATCACGGCGAAACATTGCTGCTGAAACAGGGGCCCAATGGCCCCTGTTTCATGGGGAAAATCCCCTCGCCTAAAAGCGGAAGGTAAGACCGATATTGGCCTGCCATTGGGTTACCAGCTCCCCGCGCACCTTGAACACGCACTGCTCCGGGTTGCAGAGAAACTGGTTGTTGTCGTTGACCCGCGAGCCATAACCGCGCACCTCGGCCCGCAGCGCCAGATGCTCGGCGAGGCGCGGTTGCACCCCGAGCGCCAGCGACATGGAAGGGGTCACCTCGCTGTCGTAGGCGGCAAAGCGGGTCACCCCGATCCCGGCGCCGATATAGGGCGCCATCAGGTTGTCAGAGAGGGTCAGCGCACCGGCAAAGTGCAGGGTGTCCACCGTCAGGCGATCCGGCAGGTCGGGAGAGAGAGTGGTGGACTGATGGCTGTAGAGCAGCTCGATCATGCCGGGATCATCCACCTCCTTGCTGATAAAGAGACCCCAGCTGCCGGATCTCTGCCCCTGCAGTGAATCAAACGATGCAGAAAGCGGCACCGGCTGCACCACATCGTCACTCTTCTCGAAGTCGATGGCTGAGCTGTAGCCGAAAAATGGCGTCACCTGCCAACCGGATGTGGTCGTGGCCTCGCTACTCCAGGCCTGCCCCAGTGGCAGCAACAGCCCCATCATCACTATCCCGGCTCTCTTCATCATCATCCCCTGCTCCCTGTGTGATTGTGCAGAAAGCATACCAGAGGCGTCCTAGGCCCATCCTAAACGGCGGCTGTACCGGATCACTTTCATCGCGGGATTTCCCTCTCGCCTGAACCCTGCCGCACCGCCCCACTGGCGCCGCTATGACCCCCCTGCCACCATTCATCGACGGTTAACCTCTGCCACGTATGCTGGCGCCAAATCGGGTCATCGGGGCCCGTTATCACTACTCAAAAGGACATCAGGGAATGGTTGCCGCGCAACTCAACGACCCCAAAACTACCCTCGCGGATACCCTGCGGGCCACCGCGCACGCCATCGACGAGAGCCACATAAGCCTGCGCCAGATGCTCGCGCTGGTGGGCGAGCAGGGCATGCTGCTGTTTTGCGTGCTGCTCACCGTCCCCTTCCTGCTGCCGGTCTCCATTCCCGGGGTCAGCACCCCGTTTGGCCTGTTGATCCTTTTTATCGGGATCGGCATCACCCTCAATCGAGTGCCCTGGCTGCCCGCCATGCTGATGGAGCGCCGCTTCGCCGCCGACCAGCTCAAGCCGACCCTGCACAAGGGGGCGGATCTGCTGGCCCGGGTCGATCGCGTTATCCGCCCGCGCCTGCTGGTGCTGACCGGCAGCAACACGGTCAACCGCTGCAACGGCCTGCTGATCATGCTGGCCGCCCTGCTGCTGATGCTGCCCCTGGGCGCCATCCCGTTTACCAACGCCATGCCTGCCTGGGCCATCCTGCTGCTGGCCACCGGCATGTTGCAGCGGGACGGTCTGTTCGTTGCCAGCGGCTATCTGCTGGTAAGTGCGACCCTGGTCTGGTTCAGCGTGCTGGCCATCGGCTTGCTGATGGCGGGCCAGAGCGCCAGCGGCCTGCTCGGCTAACCCCGATGCACAGAAAAAGGGCGACCAGATGGTCGCCCTTTTGGATTTGTGCGGGATACCGCCCGGTCAAAGCAGATCGTAGATAAGGGCCGAGATGGCAAGCAGCCCCATCACCAACACAAAAAGGGTACTCGGCCCGCGATAACGCTTGAGTGCGGGCAAGCGATAGATGGAGCAGGCTGGCAGCAGAAACAGGATCACCGCGATCAGCGGGCCACTGACGCGCTCGATGATGTCGAGCACGTTGGGGTTCAGATAGGTGATGACGGCGGTCACCATAAACAGGATCACCGATGACACCCGGGCGATGGTCGACTCCTTGAGAGAGAGGCCCAGCCCCTGACAGGCACCGCTCACCATGCTCACCGTCCCCTCGCTCACCCCCATGGATGTGCCGAGGAAGGATTTGGACATAGCCAGAATGGCGATGAGCGGCCCCACATAGGCGATCAGCGGATTGGAGAACTTGTTCGCCAGCGCCGACAGCACGGAGATATTGTCGGTGCGGGCCAGCGCCATCTCCGCCTGACTCAGACTCATCACGCAGCTCACCACGAAAAAGAGCACGCTGCCGCAAATCAGCATGCTGCTGCACTTGATGATCCGCTTGGCGCGCAGGTCGGCATTCTCCTGACAACGCTTTTTCTGCGCCGCGCTGAAGGAAGAAATAATGGGCGCATGGCTGAAAGAGAACACCATCACCGGCACGATCAGCCAGAGGGATTTCCAGAACGCCGGATCACGCCAGTCCACCGCCTGACTCTCGCTGAAATAGGAGAGGCTCCACTGGGGCAGCAGATAGATGGAGAGGCCAATCAGAAAGGCGACCATCGGTAGCGCCAGCACGCTGATGGCCGACACCACGATCTGTTTGCCGGCCAGCAGCACCAGATGCAGACCCAGCATCACCCCCAGCACCAGCAAGCCGCGCGGCAGCTCGGCATCCCCCAGCTGGTGCACCACAAAGCTCTGGATCGCATTGGTGATGGAGATGCTGTAGACCAGAATGATGGGGTAGAAGGCCATCAGATAGACCAGCATCAGCAGCTTGCCCGCCTTGGCACCGAAGTGCTCCTCCACCACATGGGTGATATCCCCTTCCCGATGGGAGCTGGAGAGCACAAAGCGGCTCAATGCCCGGTGGGAATAATAAGAGAGCGGAAAAGCCAGCAATAAAATAAATAGCAAAATAACCGGGGAATTACTGCCAACAGTAATAGGGAGAAATAACGTACCGGCACCGACAGCAGTGGCATATAGGCCCATGGTCCATACCGAATCGCTTTTCTCCCATTTCAATTTTGAAACAGGGTTACTCTTTTCAGCAATAGAAACACTCATTGCAATATATACCTTATTAATCTGTCATCATTATTTTTATTAGCCCGAATAACAGGCTGGAGATATGTCGTTGCATATCGCCCTGCACATGAAAAAACAACGCCGCCAGCGGCCAACAGGGCCACCGGAGATAAACGGAGCTGCCACGCTACCATCGTTGAAATCGCTATCCGGGTCAAGGTTAATAATTCATGACTGTTTGAATCGGAATGTTTCAAAAGACAACGGGATGTATCACATTCGTCACCCAAAACCCGATTCAAGCCTGTTTGATAACATACCGATAAAACCTCATGCTGTTGCCCAACAACACAAATAAGACCAGCGATCAGGCCGATAATATTAACACCTTAAGCTGTGGAATATGAGTTAAATAATACGGCCAACTTTTCTACTAATTGACAGTGATGTCAGCCAATTTATTCTGGGTAAAAGCGCAGGCTATTTCCGACAGCGACCGGGGTGGCACTCTCAACCTGCCGGGCAGTGCGCCACCCGGTTGCGGCCTGCCCGCTTGGCACGATAGAGCCACTCGTCGGCCCGGGCCAGCGCCTGATTGATCTCCTCCTCCGGCTGCACCAGAGTTGTGCCCAGACTGACCGTGATGGCGACCGGATCGGCAGGCAGCGCTTCGACGGCGGCACGGATCTGCTCCGCCATCTGCAGCAAACCGGCTTCATCGATCCGCGGCAGCAGGATCAGAAACTCCTCACCACCGCTGCGTACAAAGAGGTCGTCCGCCCGCAACAGGGCATCGATACAACTACTGAAGCGCTGCAAGGCCCGATCTCCCTGCTGATGGCCGTAACGATCGTTGAGCTGCTTGAAGTGATCGATGTCGAGCATGATAAGACCACAGGGCACCTCCCCTGCCCGCAGCGGCTGACAGTGTTCGAAGAAGAACCGGCGGTTGTAGAGGCCGGTCAGCTGGTCGGTTTCACTCTGGCGCAGCAGTCGCTGCTGCAACTCGTACTGGCGGGTGATATTGCGGGTCACCCAGGCCACCGCCCGCTTGCCGTCATAGAGGGAGGGCAGCGGCGCAATCTTGCCCTCGAAACGCTGTATCCCTTGCGGCCCGGCGGCGGCATTGATCCCCCCCACCTCGGCGGCGGAGAGCTCATACTCCACCACTCGCACCTGACCGCTCGCCAGCGACTCGGCTACCTGCGCCTTGACCCACATGGCCATCTCGGGTGGCAGCACATCGGCCAGCTGCTTGCCCGCCAGCGGATTGCCATCGTGATAGGATTGCTGCTCCATGCCGCCGATATATTCCACGTAATAGCCATCTTCACTGAGGATAAAGACGGGATCTGGCAGCTGGGCCATCACTTCATAAAGCTGGGTTACCGAAAGCGCCACGGAGACTCCTGTACTTCAACGTCAAACAGGGGGGAGATATTCTGCCTCAAGAGGACTCACGCGCCCTCATCGGCAGCGCAGAAAAATCTGCGGCCACAGCCAACAATCCTTTACATCTAGCAGCCTGCCAGCCTCTCGGCCAGCGCGTTGCTACTCCCGCCACTGCGCTCGCTCACAGTAGCGAAAGCCCCCTCCCCCGGTCGCGCATATCCCATTGTTTCAACTCACAAGTTCATTTACGCTGGCCGTCCTGAGTCCAGTTTTCACATCATCAGCCATCAGGAACGCCAGCCGCCCGCAACCGCAGGGGCTGTACCACGGAAAAGGAATCGCCAGATGAAAAACGCCATCGTTACCGCCCGCTTCGACGCTATCAGCACCGAAGGGGAACAGCTCACCCTCAAAATCGCCATCAAGGCCCCCGAGCCGGATCCCAAGTCCGCCAGCGGTGACTGGCGCTGCAAGGTGAAGCTGGCGGGGCTGAGCGACAAGACTTTCATATACGGCATCGACAGCCTGCAGGCCCTGAGCCTCGCCATCAAGTTTGTCGAAACCGAGCTGCGCGCTTTCTCCGATGCAGGCTGGCAGTTCTATCTGCCCGGCTGCCCCGATCACCCCATCGACATGAGCGCCTGCTACTTCCCGGCGCTCTAGCCCGGCCCATCCAAGGAGACCTGATGCACGGACCCGATCCCGCCAATCCCCACCCCATGAACGGATTTCCCCAAGTGTGCTTTATCAAGAACACTATCAAGGGGCCCAATATCGAGGTGGGTGACTACACCTATTACGACGACCCGGAGGATTCGGCGGGCTTCGAGCGCAACGTCCTCTACCACTTCCCCTTCATCGGCGACAAGCTGATCATCGGCAAGTTCTGCGCCATCGCCCGCGGGGTGAAGTTCATCATGAATGGCGCCAACCACCAGACCTCCGGCTTCTCCACCTACCCCTTCTTTATCTTCGGCAACGGCTGGGAGCATGCCGCACCCGCCCCGGGCAGCCTCCCCTACAAGGGCGATACCGTCATCGGCAACGATGTCTGGATCGGCTATGACGCCCTGATCATGCCGGGAGTAAAGGTCGGTAACGGCGCCATTATCGCCGCCCGCTCCGTGGTCACCGGTGACGTGCCCGCCTACGCCGTGGTCGGCGGCAACCCCGCCAAGGTGATCCGCTACCGCTTCGACGACGACACCATCGCCCGTCTCAACGCCATCGCCTGGTGGGACTGGCCGGTAGAGCTGATCAGCCGCAACTTGCCGCTTATCAGCGGCGGCGAGATAACCGCGCTGGAAGCGGCAACCCCATAGAGACAACCTGTAAACCAAGCGAGATCGTAGAAACAACAAAGGGCGCCTTGTCGGCGCCCTTTGGCTTGATGGATATTGCTGAAGCTTGCTGGCTTGGGCTGGCTATCAACCGGTGTTGCGCATACCTGCGGCAATACCGGCGATGGTGACCATCAGCGCCTTGTCCAGCTCGGGGTGCAGGGTCTCCGGGTGGTTGCGGGAGCGGTTGAGCAGCTCGGCCTGCAGCACGTTGAGCGGGTCTGTGTAGGGATTGCGCAGCTTGATGGACTCCTTGATCCAGGGCTGATCCTCCAGCAGATCCCCGCGCGGGCTCAGTTTCAGCACCACCTCGATGGATTCGGCGAGCTCCTGACGCAGCTGTTTGCCAAGGCCCCACAGCTCCTGCGGCACCAGACGGGTGTCGTAGTACTCGGCGAGCCAGACGTCCGCCTTGAGGAACACCATCTCCAGCATTTCGAGGCGAGTGCGGAAGAAGGGCCACTGGGCGCTCATCTCTTCCAGCACCGCCAGCTTGCCGCCATCGATCGCCTGTTGCAGCGCCTTGTGGGCACCGAGCCAGGCCGGCAGCATCAGGCGGTTCTGGGTCCAGGCGAAGATCCACGGAATAGCACGCAGGCTCTCGACGCCGCCGTTGGGCTTGCGCTTGGAGGGACGGGAGCCGAGCGGCAGCTTGCCGAGCTCCATCTCCGGGGTAGCGGCACGGAAGTAAGGGACGAAGTCCGGATGACCGCGCACGATACTGCGGTAGTGCTCGCAGGAGTCGGCGGCCAGCTGTTCCATCACCTCGCGCCAGCACTCTTTAGGCTTGGGCGGCGGCAGCAGGTTCCCTTCCAGCACGGCGCTGGTGTAGAGCTCCAGACTCTTGATCGCCACTTTCGGCAGACCGAACTTGAAGCGGATCATCTCCCCCTGTTCGGTGGTACGCAGACCGCCGCGCAGGGATCCCGGCGGCTGGGAGAGGATCGCCTGATGGGCAGGCGCACCACCACGACCGACGGTACCGCCACGGCCATGGAACAGGGTGAGGCGGATATTGTTGGCTTCGGCCAGACCCACCAGGGATTCCATGGCAGCGTACTGGGCCCAGCCTGCGGCCATCATGCCCGCATCCTTGGCAGAGTCGGAGTAACCGATCATCACGTACTGACGGCCCTGAATGTAGCCGCGATACCAGTCCACCGAGAGCAGACGCTCCATCACGGCGGTGCCTGCCATCAGGTCATCCTGGGTTTCAAACAGCGGGGCGACCGGCATGCGGAACTTGCAGCCTGCCTCTTTGAGCAGCAGTTGCACCGACAGCACATCGGACGGCGCACCGGCCATGGAGATGATGTAGATGCCGAACGCATCGGGGTCGTGCTCGGCGATAACCTGACAGGTATCCAGCGTCTCGCGCACCTCGGCACTCGGCTCCCAGTCGTGGGGGATCAGCGGGCGGCGGGAGTTCAGTTCGTTTAGCAGGAAAGCCTGCTTGTCATCCTCGCTCCACTCGGCGTAGTCACCCAGACCCAGATAGCGGGTCAGCTCGGAGAAGACCAGCCCGTGACGCTCGCCATCCTGACGGATATCGAGCTTGACCAGATGAATGCCGAAACAGGCGACCTTGCGCAGCACGTCCAGCAGCATGCCGTCGGCGATGTTGCCCATGCCGCAGGCGTGCAATGAGTGGTAGCAGAGCTCCAGCGGCTCGCGCAACTGAGCGGTGGTCTTGACCAGATCCTGGCTCTCGCTCGCCTGGCCCTGCACCTTGGCAGTGAGATGCTCCTTGGTTTCGCGCAGCGCTTCACGCAGCTCGCGCACCAGCGCACGGTAGGGCTCGGGGTGATCGCCAACGCGAGCGCGCACGGCGTCGGTACAGTCGGACATGGAGAGCTCGGAGGTGAGCTCCTTGATGTCTTTGTAGAACAGGCTCACCGCCATCCAGCGGCCCAGCTCCAGTACTTCGGCAGTCACCTTGGCGGTGACGAAGGGGTTGCCGTCGCGGTCACCGCCCATCCAGGAGGTGAACTTGACCGGCGCGGCATCCAGCGGCAGCCGCACACCCAGATGGTGTTGCAAACGCTCGTCCAGATTGCGCATGAATTCTGGGATGGCAGGCCACAGGCTGTTCTCCACCACGGCGAAGCCCCACTTGGCCTCGTCGACCGGTGTCGGGCGCTGTTCGCGGATCTCGTTGGTGTGCCACGCCTGATTGATGAGCTGCTCGATACGATTGAGGATCTTGTCCCGCTCGCGGGGCAGCAGGTCGGAGAGCTCCAGCGCCTCGAGGCAGTCGTTGAGCTGTACGTGCTTGTGGATCAGGGTGCGGCGGGTCACCTCGGTGGGGTGAGCGGTCAGCACCAGATCGATATCCAGCTCGCGCACGGCCTGAATGATGGCCTCTTGCGACAGGTTGGACGCTTTCAGCTTGTCGAACATCTGCTCCAGCGGGTCCGGGGTGCAGACTTGCTCTTCGCAGCGACGGGAGATGGTGTGGAACTGTTCCGCCACGTTGGCCAGATTGAGGAACTGGCTGAAGGCGCGGGCCACCGGCAGCAGTTCGTCATCGCTCAGGGTTCGCAGGGTATCGAGCAGACGTTCCCGGTCTGATTCATTGCCCTTGCGGGAGGACTTGGCCAATTGGCGAATGGTTTCGATCTTGTCGAGAAAGGCCTGACCCTGATGATCCTTGATGGATTTACCCAGCAGCTGACCCAGCATACCTACGTTGGCGCGTAGTGCGGCGTACTTTTCGTTCATTCCACATCCTTATCTTGTTGGTGCCTGACACCCATCCGGGGTGCTAGACGACCTCACTTATTGTTGTGCGATTACAACATATGCTCCGTCATCTTAGGGTGACAATCTACCCAGATTGTCTGCGCAAGGTCAAATAACAGGCCGATTCAGAACATGTATTTCCCTCACCACTCCACAACCGGCTTGTTATGTAACTTACTTACAGTTTTTACGCCCCTTTCACCGCCGCCGCTACAGGCAAAAACGTCTGATCAGGTGCTGCAACACCGAGGTGGTCGGCTTGACGAAGGAGAGGTCGAGATACTCATCCGGCTGGTGCGCCTGGGTGATATGACCGGGGCCCATCACTATGGTCTCGCAGCCAAGCTGCTGGATAAAAGGGGCCTCGGTGCAGTAGTTGACCGACTCGGCCGTGCGGCCGCTCGCCTTCTCAGCTTCGCGCACCAGCACAGAGTCGTCGGCGCAGGCGTAGGCGGGAATGGGCTCATGCAGGTGTTGCAGATGCAGGCAACCAGGCTGGTGAATCTCGATGGGAGAGAGCGCCTCTTTGAGCATCCCCATCAACTCGTCTGGCCCCACCTGCGGAGTGGGTCGCAGATCGATATGCAGCTCGCAGCAGCCGCAGATGCGGTTCGGGCTGTCACCACCCTGAATGTAACCGAGGTTCAGGGTCGGCTGCGGCACGGCAAAGCGGTGGTCGGCGTAGCGATCTTTCAGATCCTGCTGCAAGCGCAGCACCTGCCCCATCGCCTTGTGCATGATCTCCATGGCGTTGACGCCGTTGGCGGGATCCGAGCTGTGACCGCTCTTGCCGGTGATGCGGATCGCCTCAGACATATGCCCCTTGTGGGCCACCACAGGCACCAGCCCGGTCGGCTCGCCAATCACCGCGTAGTCGGGTTTGAGTTCGGCTGCCGCAGCGATGGCGCGGGCTCCCGCCATGGTGGTCTCTTCATCGGCAGTGGCGAGGATGCGCAGGGGCTTGGTCAGCTTGGTGAGGTCAATCTCTTTGAGCGCCTCGACGATAAAGGCGAAGAAGCCCTTCATATCGATGGTGCCGAGGCCATAGAGGCGGTTGCCCTCTTCGGTCACCTTGAAGGGATCCTTGCTCCAGCCCCCCTCATCGAACGGCACCGTATCGGTGTGACCCGCCAGCAGCAGACCACCCTCCCCCTGACCGATCGTCGCCACCAGATTGAACTTGCCCGGCAGATCGGGGAGTGCCGTCACCTCACACTGAAAACCGAGCTGACCGAACCAGTCGGCCAGCAGCCGGATCACCGCCTCGTTGCTCTGATCCCACTTGGGATCCGTGCTGCTGATAGAGGGAATCGCAATAATATTCTTATAAAGTGAAAAAAAATCCAGATTGGCCATCAGCTCCTCCTTGCGTCCCCGGAATGTTTCTGTTAGAAAATACAAATGCAAAGTGAGTGCATGAATATTCTGTAATTTTACCTGAATATCTGGCTCATCAACAAAGGCTTCTAGTTGTAAGGGAAAGTTAATGTTCTGTCACCTGATCTATAACCGACGACACACACCCGCCTGAATTGCCCCTCCGCACTTGTGCAAAGGGGCGCTCGAACACCCTTGTGCACTGCAGCGCCATGCTGTGAATCTCGAACTCTGACTTGGAATATTCAACATGCTTAACACCGTTATCGTCGGTGCCAGTGGCTACGCGGGAGCCGAACTGGCCGCACTGGTACAGAACCACCCACAACTCAAGCTGTTCGGCCTCTATGTCTCCGCTGGCAGTCAGGATGCCCACAAGCGCTTCTCTTCCCTGCATCCCCAGTGGGTCGGTGCCCTCGATCAGCCGCTGCTGCCGCTGGACGACGACGGCATGACCCGGATCCTGACCCAGGCCGATCTGGTGCTGCTGGCCACCGCCCACGAGGTGAGCGCTGAGCTGGCGCCCAAGTTTCTCGCCAAGGGGCTGCCGGTGTTCGATCTCTCCGGCGCCTTCCGGGTCAAGGATCAGGGCTTTTACGACAGCTTCTACGGCTTCACCCACGACAGCGAACAGTGGCTGGATCAGGCCGTCTATGGTCTGGCGGAGTGGAATGCCGATGCCATCGCTACCGCCCAGCTGATTGCGGTGCCGGGTTGTTACCCGACCGCCTCCCTCTGTGCTCTCAAGCCGCTGCAGCAGGATGGCCTGATTGCCAAGGGGTGGCAGCCCATCATCAACGCCGTCTCCGGGGTTTCCGGTGCCGGTCGCAAGGCGGCCATCAACACCAGCTTCTGCGAAGTGAGCCTCAATCCCTACGGCACCTTCAATCACAGACACCAGCCGGAGATCAGCCACCACCTCGGCAAGGAGGTGCTGTTCCAGCCCCACCTTGGCAACTATGTGCGTGGCATTCTGGCCACCATCTATGTGCAACTGGCGGACGGCGTCACCCCCACCCAGGTGGATCAGGCCTTTCTCAAGGCTTACGAAGGCAAGCCACTGGTGCGCCTCACCGGCCAGATGCCATCCATTCGCGGTGTGGCAAACACCCCTTACTGCGACATCGCCTGGCAACAGCAGGGCAACATGCTGGTGGTGGTCTCTGCCATCGACAACCTGCTCAAGGGCGCCGCCTCGCAAGCCATGCAGTGCATAAATATCAAATTTGGTTTTGAACCGGCCACCGGCCTGATTTAAGGACTTAGGAAGGATCTCGAACATGGACAAACAGACGTTGGTAATCAAGCTGGGCGGCGCCCTTATCGAGAACGACGAGGCGCTGACCGCCCTGTTCGCCACCCTCAAAACCTTTCTCGACGATCAGCACAGACCCCTGGTGCTGGTACACGGCGGTGGCTGTCTGGTGGATGACCTGCTCAAGGGGCTGGGTCTCACCTCAACCAAGAAGAATGGCTTGCGGGTGACCCCGTTCGAGCAGATCCCCTTCATTGCCGGGGCGCTGGCCGGGACGGCCAACAAGCAAATGATGGCCAAGGCGATCGCCACCGGCATTCCGGCGGTGGGGCTCTGCCTGGCGGATGGCGGCCTGTGTCAGGTGACCCAGCTCGACCCGGATCTCGGTGCAGTCGGCGAGTGCAAGCCGGGCAACCCGGCGCTGGTAGCAGGCATCCTCGGTCAGGGCTTCCTGCCGGTAGTGAGCTCCATCGGCATCACCACCGAGGGGCAGCTGATGAACGTCAACGCGGATCAGGCGGCCACCGCCATCGCCGAGGCGCTCGGTGCCGATCTGGTGATGCTCTCCGACGTGAGCGGCATCCTCGATGGCAAGGGCAAGCTGGTGCCCCAGCTCGACAAGCTGACCGCACTGGATTTGATGGAGAAAGGGGTGATTCGCGATGGCATGGCGGTCAAGGTAGAAGCGGCCCTGCACGCCGCCCAGACCCTCGGCAAGCCGGTCTGTGTCGCCAGCTGGCGTTACCCGGATCAGCTGCTCAAGCTGCTGGCTGGCGGCGCGGTCGGCACCCAGGTAGCCATTTGATCTCCACCGGAACAAGGAATATCCGATGCAACATCTTCTGAAAGACAGTGATCTGAACAAAGCCCAGATTGAAGCGCTGATTGCGCTGGGCAAGGCCGTGAAGGCCGACCCGAAGAAGTACAGCCAGGCGCTGGCAGGCAAGAGCGTGGTCACCCTGTTCGAGAAACCCTCCCTGCGCACCCGGGTCACCTTCGACATCGGCATCGCCAAATTGGGCGGCCACAGCGTCTATCTGGATCAGCAAAACGGCGCGCTGGGCAAGCGGGAGTCGGTGAAGGATTTCGCCGCCAACCTGTCGCGCTGGTGTGATGCCATTGTCGCCCGGGTGTTCGATCACCAGACTCTGGTTGAGCTGGCAGAGCACGGCACAGTGCCGGTGGTGAACAGCCTGTGCAACCTCTACCACCCCTGTCAGGGGCTGGCCGACTTTATGACCATTGCCGAGCACTATGACGACCTGTCGAAGGTGAAGCTTGCCTACCTCGGTGATGGCAACAACGTCAGCCACTCTCTGCTGCTGCTGGGGGCGACTCTGGGCACCGACGTCACCCTGATCTGCCCGAAAGGCCACGGCCCGGATACCCAGATCTTCCTGCAGGCGCAGGCACTGGCGGCCAAGTCGGGGGCAACCATCCACATCAGCGATGACGTGGCAGATATCGAAGGGTTCGACGTGGCCTACACAGATACTTGGGTCTCCATGGGTGACAACACCCCGATGGAGCAGGTCAAAGACCTCTTTATGCCTTACCAGATCAACCAGGCCCTGCTCGACCGCACCGGCATCCAGCATGTGCTGCACTGCCAACCGGCGCACCGGGAGCTGGAGATCACCTCGCAGGTGATGGATGGCCCCGCCTCCCTCATCATGGACGAAGCCGAAAACCGGATGCATATCCAGAACGCCGTGTTGCTGACCCTTCTCTGCGGCAAGTAACGCGGCAATCAACCTGAATCACGACCCTTTTATTGAATCATCATCGAATCATCACGGAGAGAAGTAACATGAGCGGAATCAACAAGATCGTACTGGCTTACTCGGGTGGACTGGATACCTCGGCCATCATTCCCTGGCTGAAAGAGCACTATGACGCCGAAATCATCGCCTTCGTGGCCGACGTCGGTCAGGAGCGCGACGATCTGGAAGGGATCGAGCAGAAGGCGATCGCCTCCGGCGCCACCAAGTGCATCATCAAGGATCTGCGGGAAGAGTTCGTCAAAGAGTACGTCTACCCGACCCTGAAGACCGGCGCCGTCTATGAAGGCACCTATCTGCTGGGCACCTCCATGGCCCGTCCGGTGATCGCCAAGGCAATGGTGGAAGCGGCGCTGGCGGAAGGGGCCGATGCCATCTCCCACGGTTGCACCGGCAAGGGTAACGATCAGGTGCGTTTCGAAGGCGCGGTCGCCGCGCTGGCGCCCCAGCTGAAAGTGATCGCCCCGTGGCGGATCTGGGACATGCGCTCCCGGGAAGATCTGCTCTCCTATCTGGAGACCCGCAACATCCCCTGCAAGGCAACCCTGAAGAAGATCTACAGCCGCGACGCCAACGCTTGGCACATCTCCACCGAGGGTGGCGAGCTGGAGAGCACCTGGAACGAGCCGTCCGAAGCGGTATGGCAGTGGACCGTACCGGCCGAGCAGGCCCCGGATCAGCCGGAGTACGTCAAGCTGACCGTGGCGCAGGGTGAAGTGGTGGCCGTGGATGACCAGCCGCTCAGCCCGCACCAGATCCTGATGACCCTGAACGAGCGTGCCGGCAAGCACGGCGTGGGCCGCATCGACATCACCGAAAACCGGATGGTGGGCATGAAGTCCCGCGGCTGCTACGAAACCCCGGGCGGTACCGTGATGGTCGCCGCGCTGCGCGCCGTGGAAGAGCTGGTACTGGATCGCCCGACCCGCGCCTGGCGGGAGAAGCTGGGTGCCGAGTTCTCCCATCTGGTCTATGACGGTCGCTGGTTCACCCCGCTGTGCAAGGCGATCCTCGCCTCTGCCAACGCCATCGCCGAAGATCTCGACGGTGAAGTGGTGCTGAAGATGTACAAGGGTCAGGTCACTGCGGTGCAGAAGAAGTCGCCGAACAGCCTCTACTCCGAAGACTTCGCCACCTTCGGCGCCGATGAAGTGTATGACCAGAGCCATGCCGAAGGCTTTATCCGTCTCTACACCCTGGCCAGCCGGATCCGCGCCATGAAGGAACAGCATCAGGCTATCGGTGGCGATCACACCCACGGCTAAGCAAGCGCGATAACCCGTTGATTCCGTTGAGGGGGCATGGCCCCCTCTTCTACAGGCAGAGGGCATAGCCCCTGACCCATCATCAGCGGGTGTGACAAGAGCGGCAGCGTCCCGGCCGCTTCTGTGAGATAACAGGGGCTGTGTGAATATGATGCTGACGTATTTTCTCCCTTCTCCCCTTGCGGGAGAAGGGGCGGGGATGAGGGGGGAATTACCCTCACCCTAGCCCTCTCCCAGAGGGAGAGGGAACCGATTCGCAGTTGCTGGATTTGACGTGTTCAACGGCAACAGCACTCATCACCACCGCACTGTTATTCAGGAAAATACAGGGCAAGATTTCTGCGCGCAGGCCAAGAGGCCGCGCGAGTACGGCAGGCGTAAACGCCTACCGACAACGCATTCAAGGAGAGCAGTATGGCACTTTGGGGTGGACGCTTCAGTCAGGGAGCCGATAGCCGGTTCAAGCAGTTCAACGATTCGCTGCGGTTCGATTACCGCTTGGCGGAGCAGGATATTCAGGGCTCCATGGCTTGGGCCAAAGCGCTGGTGAAAGTGGGCGTCTTGACCGCCGATGAGCAGGGCAAACTGCAACAGGCGATGGAGGTGCTGCTCGCCTCGGTGCAGCAGGATCCCCAACAGATCCTGAGTTCGGACGCCGAAGATATCCACTCCTGGGTCGAGAGCCAGCTCATCGCCGCCGTCGGCGATCTTGGCAAGAAGTTGCACACCGGCCGCTCGCGCAACGATCAGGTCGCCACCGACCTGAAACTCTGGTGCAAGGCGCAGGGCGAGCTGCTGCTCGGCTCCATCACCGCCCTGCAGCAGGGGCTGGTCGCCTCCGCTCGCGCCAATCAGACCGCCGTGCTGCCCGGTTACACCCACCTGCAGCGGGCCCAACCGGTCACCTTCGCTCACTGGGCGCTGGCCTATGTGGAGATGCTGGAGCGGGACTACTCCCGCCTGCAGGATGCCCTCAAACGCCTCGACACCAGCCCGCTCGGCTGCGGCGCGCTGGCGGGCACCGCCTATGCTATCGACCGCGAAGCGCTGGCGCTCGACATGGGCTTTGCCGGCGCCACCCGCAACAGTCTGGATTCGGTCTCCGATCGGGATCACGTAGTGGAACTGATGCATGTGGCGTCCCTCTCCATGACCCACCTGTCGCGCTTTGCCGAAGACCTTATCTTCTACAACACCGGTGAGGCGGGCTTTGTCGAGCTCTCCGACGCGGTGACCTCCGGCTCGTCGCTGATGCCGCAGAAGAAGAACCCGGATGCGCTGGAGCTTATTCGTGGCAAGACCGGCCGGGTGGTCGGCGCCCAGATGGGCATGCTGATGAGCCTCAAGGCGCTGCCGCTGGCCTACAACAAAGACATGCAGGAAGACAAGGAGGGGCTGTTCGATGCCCTCGACACCTGGCACGACTGCCTCGATATGGCGGCGCTGGTGCTGATCGACTTGAAGGTAAACGGCGAGCGCACCATGGCGGCGGCGCAGGGCGGCTATGCCAACGCTACCGAGCTGGCAGACTATCTGGTGGCCAAAGGGATTCCGTTCCGTGAAGCGCACCATATCGTCGGCGAAACCGTGGTCTTTGCCATCAGCGTGGGCAAACCGCTGGAGGAGCTCTCCATCGGCGAGTTCCAGCGCTTCAGCCCGGTGATCGAGTTCGACGTCTACCCCAATCTGGAACTGGAAGCGACCCTCGCCAAACGGGTCGCCAAAGGCGGCGTTGCACGGGAGCAGGTAGAAGCGGCCCTCACTGCCGCCGAAACCTGGCTGGCAAAACGGACGGGTTAAACCAACCTGCTTGTCATTCGAACTAGAAAGCAAAACGGCAACCTCAGGTTGCCGTTTTTTATTGCTCACCGCGGTTCAGGCGCTAGCATTGAGCAGTTTGCCAACCCCTTCCCCCTTGCCATTAGGCAGGGTCTGTTTAAAGGCACCGAGCAGCTGGTCGAGGTTGAGATGGCTGGCACCGAGGGAATCCTTGAGGGTATCGAGCTCGCTTTGCAGGGCATCGAGGCGGGTACTCTGGATGCCGCTCGCCAGCTGGTTACGGGCGCTATCGATGGCGGCTGGGAGTGACTGACCGCTATTTTCCTGCCCCAGAGTCTGCATCAGCTCACCCATAAAGTGGTTGATGGCCGAGCGGTTCTGTTCGCTATCGGCATCCTTGACCCCCAGCCGCTGGAACAAGCTCTGGACGGTCGGGGCGAAGCGATCTTCCTGCACTGTTTGCTGCACAGGCTCAGGTTTGGCACTGCTGCCGAGCAGCTGACTGCCCAGCTTGAGGGCGATAGAGGCAAGGGGAAGCAGGTTGCTGATCATGATAACTCTCCGCGACAACGACCCTTGATGGTGTTGCCAAGAGATGAGCATAAGCGGGGCCAGAACGGCGATAAAACGCACTGCACCGGCTAATCCCTTGAATGGCTGATCTATTTATTCAACCAGCACTCAGGAGATAGCCGAGCGCAAAGGGGAGTCAGGCGGCCAGTAGCTGCCGCCACGGGCGGTAGTGGCAATGTGGTGGCAAAGTGTTTTGTCGCCCACCCGAGCCGCGCCCCCTTCCTTTCACACCCGGATCGCCAACTCTTTTAGCCACTTGCGCTGCTGATGGCACCAACAGAGTAAAACCTGACAAAAGCACCGCAGCGCTCGGGCACCGAATAACGACCTGCGGGCTTACTAATCGAGCGGTGATCCGCCCACAAGGCGTGACCAATAGAAATGAAAAGAGGCTCCAAAGAGCCTCTTTTTGTTTCCGTGTCTGAACCCGACTCAGCCCAGCAGTAGATAGAGCTGGTGAGCGGCCGCACCGGCGCACAGGCCGCCGATGGTGTGGGCAACGATGGCGCGGGAGGTGAGGTGGCGATAGCCGAGGGCATCGAGCATGGCGGTGTGGGTGCTCAGGAAGCCACTCCAGCACATCCCCATGGCGGTAAACACCGCGACCTCGTTACCGGTGATCCACCCCTTGGCGATAAAAGGGGGCACCAGCGACATGGCGGCACCGACCGCACCGAGCGAGGTAGCCGGGAAAGCGACCAGCTCCGGCTGCTGGAAGCCAAACAGCAGGTCAAACAGCCAACTCACCTTGGCGGCCAGCACCGGCAGCAGGGCTACCCCCTGAAACGCTTCGCCGGTATAGCCCTTGTCGCCCGGGCCAAAGGTGAGCAACATCACGAAGGTGCTGATGATCAGCACACCCGGGATCACCGCCATCCCCAGCTCCACACCGGATTTGCCGCCATCGAGCAGAGAGTTGAGGATCCGCAGCCAGCCGGGAGCCGCCTCTTTGGTCACCCCTACCTTGCGGCCATCGGACGATACAGCGTCATCGTTCAGCACTTCCCCCACCAAGGGGCGGATCATCCGTTGCATCAGTCGGGTAGAGACCACCGAGCCTACCAGAGCACCCAGCAACCCGATCAGCGCCGCACTGGCCGTGGATTCACCGCTCGGCAGCTGCAAGGTGGCCATAAAGGTCACCACGATCAACCCCATGCCGAAGGCGGTGCCGAAGTTGGTGAGCGACACCAGCTGCCAAGGGGTGAAGCCTTTGCGAAAGCGGCTGTCCTTGGCGAGGCTGATCACCGCCGGGTTGTCGGAGAAGAAAGTCATCAGGGCAGCCAGCGCGGTGCGGCCAGGCAGACGAAACACCGGCTTCATCAGCGGAGCCAGCAGAACCTCCAGCAGGCGGATCACCCCGAACTCGCTCAAGAGCTGGCTCAGGGCACCGGAGAGCACTGTGATCCCCATGATAAAGAGCACGGTATTGAGCAGCAGCTGGTGGGCGGTATTGAACAGGGTGTTGACCATGGCCGAGAGGCCCATCTGGCTGCCGAGGTAACCGAACAGGCTGCCGAGAATAAGCAGCACCAGCACGGGTTCCATCCAGTTCCGAATGGCGGCAAGTCGCCCCTTTGACTCTATAACTACATGATTTTCCATATCTATCCTGCGGTTCATCTGTGCGTGTGTGGTTGTTTTTATGGTTAAAAAATGGCTGCGCCAAATAGAAAAAAGCCCTTGTCTTGCGACAAGGGCTTTTTTAATTGGCTCCTCCTACTGGACTTGAACCAGTGACATACGGATTAACAGTCCGCCGTTCTACCGACTGAACTAAGGAGGAATTGTAATTGGTGCCCAGAGACGGAATCGAACCGCCGACACGGGGATTTTCAATCCCCTGCTCTACCGACTGAGCTATCTGGGCAAATGGTGCCGGCTACCGGAATCGAACTGGTGACCTACTGATTACAAGTCAGTTGCTCTACCTACTGAGCTAAGCCGGCACACTTTAAACAATTGTGCATGAACAAATTTTTTATTTCATGGCACCAAAATTGGTGCCCAGAGACGGAATCGAACCGCCGACACGGGGATTTTCAATCCCCTGCTCTACCGACTGAGCTATCTGGGCGTGGGCGCTATTAAACGGATTTTAAGGCGGATGGTCAACGGGAAATTTCACTTTTTGTCTCGTTCGTCTCTTTTTTGCGCAACATCGTCCATTTCTGCCACTTCTTCAGCACAGGCCGCGCCTTTTCGCCCCCAGACTCTGGGTTCCTCCCCCTTGAGCAGGCGGGAGATGTTCTCGTGATGGCGGATCAGGATGAGGCAGGAGAGCAGGGAGACTGGCAGGGTATATTCGGGTTTGAGCAGGTAGGTAAAGAGCGGCGTCAGCAGCACGGTAATGATGGAGGCCAGCGAGGAGTAGCCGCTCACCAGCAGCACCAGCAGCCAGGTGCCAATCACGGCGCCCCCCATGGTAAAGCCGATGGGCATCATGGTCCCCAGCGCCGTCGCCACCCCTTTGCCACCACGAAAATGAAAGAAGATGGGGTACATATGGCCGAGACAGGCGGCGACCCCGATAAAGCCGAGGTAGACGGGTTTGATCTGCAGATACCAGGCGAGATAGACAGGCACAGTGCCCTTGAGCACATCGAGCAGCAGCACCACCAGCGCCGCCATCCGGCCACCGAGGCGCAGCACATTGGTTGCACCCGGATTGTGGGAGCCATGATCCCGCGGGTCGGGCAGACCGGTGAAGCGGGAGACCAGCACAGCACTGGATAGTGAACCACCCAGGTAGGCCAGAATAATCATCAAAATCGTCAGGGCCGTCATCTTGGTCGTTTTTACCACGATATGAATGGGGTATGATGCGGGCCACATACGCTGGCATGGGCCCATGCCCACCCAGAGCGCCTCGGCAAGCCTGTTGCCCGGCCAGCATCCCTGCGCTGTCATCACAGCCCATCAAGAGTAAAGAAGAAGTACAGTCATGGACAAGGTGTTTATTCGCGGACTCGAAGTTTTGACCACCATAGGTGTATATGAGTGGGAGAAGGGCATTCGCCAAAAGCTCCGTTTTGACCTCGAGATGGGGTTCGACAATCGCCCCGCAGCAGCAACTGACGACATCAATCTGGCACTGGATTATGCCGACCTCTCCAACAAGATTTGCGCCCATGTCACCGGCAAAGTCGTTGAGCTGGTCGAGACCATGGCCGAGCAGGTTGCCATGCTGGTGCTCGCCGACGAGCGGGTGCAGTGGGTCAAGGTGACCCTCACCAAGCCGGGCGCCGTGCCCAATGCCGCCGGGGTCGGCGTCGAGATCCTGCGCCATCGCACGCCGGCCGCGAGCAGCAACTGATGACCACCATCTATATCAGCCTGGGCTCCAACATCGAGCGGGATCGCCATATCCGTGCCGGACTCGATGCCCTGCACGCCGAATTTGGCGAGCTGCGGGTCTCCCGGGTATTCGAGAGCGAAGCGGTCGGCTTCAACGGCCGCCCCTTCTACAACCTGGTGGCGGCTGCCGAGACCGATCTGCCGCTGACCACCGTCTGCCAGCGACTGCGGGCCATGGAGTTCGCCCACGGCCGCGAGCCGGATGCCAAGAAGTTCGCCCCGCGCACCCTGGATCTCGATCTGCTGCTCTATGGCGATCTGGTCTGCGACACCCCGCTGGTGCTGCCGCGCGGTGAAGTGCTCACCAACGCCTTCGTGCTGTGGCCACTGGCCGAGCTGGCACCCAAACTGCGCCACCCCGTCGATGGCCGCACCATGGGCGAGCTGTGGCAAGCCTATGACAAGGCCTCCCAGCAGCTGTGCCCCATTCCCTTTCACTGGGAAGCGTGCGAATTGCAGCATCACTGATCCGCAAGGGCGCCTCACGGCGCCCTTGTTGTTTGCACAGACAGGGTTGCTTATCACGGATAAGAAAGTGTCATTGGGCCTGACCCTGCGAGGCTGGCAGGATAGCGCCCACTACAGGAGAACCCCATGCCACTCGATACCATTCACCATTTCAACTGCCAGCTGCTGGCCGAACTGCCCCACCAGCGCTACGAGCACGAGCCCATCCTCGACTACGCCACCGATGAAAAGGTCAAGGCCCGCCTCGGCTGGCAGGCGGAGTTCAGCAAGACCCTGTTTCTCAAGTTCAAGGATGGCCGCTTCGCCCTGCTGCTGACCCACAGGGACGGCAGGCTCGACAACAAGGCGGTCAAGGCCGCACTCGGTGCCAAGCCCTCCATCTGCACCGCCGAAGAGATGCAGGCGGAGATCGGCTGCCTGCCGGGGGCGGTCTGCCCCTTCCTGCCCCGCGCCGATATTCCGCTACTGGTGGATCCGCAACTGCTCAACCACACCGCCTTCACCTGGACTCCGGGCCACCCGGAGCAGACCTTTCTGCTGGCGACCGAGCATCTGGCCGAGGTACTGGCGCAGCTCCCCTGCGAGGTCAGCTATCTGCCCGCGCCGACGGCGTAGCCCCATCGCGCGCCAGCTGGGCGAAGATCAGCGCCGCCAGCATGGAGAGCAACCCGACACAGAGGTAGGTTAGGTGGAACCCGGCCAGCCACTGCCCCTCGGCCACTAAGGTGCCCGCTGAGGTGCCCGCCGAGAAGAGCCCGAGCAGGCTGGCGGCAATCGCCACCCCCAAACTCATGGAGAGTTGCATCACTACCGAGAGCAGACCGTTGCCACTGCTGGCCAGGGTCGGGCTGAGATCTTGCAGCGTGAGAGTGTTCATGGCGGAGAACTGCAGCGAGTTGATGGCGCCGAAGATCGCCAGCCAGCCCAGCAAGACTCCGTAAGGGAGCTGGTTGTCGATAAAGTAGAAGCTGGCGATCATCGCCCCCAGTAGCAGGGTGTTGCCGATCAGGATGCGGCGATAGCCCACCTTCGGAATAAGCTTGTTCACCAGCGTCTTGGTCAGCATGGCGCCAATCACGGTGGGGATCATGGTCATCCCCGCCTTGCTCGGGGAGAAACCGAGCCCCAGCTGCAGAAACAACGGAGTGAGGAAGGGCATGGCGCCGCTGCCGAGGCGGGCAAACAGGTTGCCCCAGATGCCGATGGCAAAGGTGGTGGTCTTGAACAGGTTCAGGCTAAAGAGCGGCTGCGGTGCATTGGCGGCATAGAGCCAGTAGCTCGCCATCGCCGCCAAGCCGAAGATCAGTGCAAACAGCGCCCAACCGGTGGAGATGCTGTGCTCCCCCAGCCCCTGCAAGCCGACCGACACCAGCACCATGCCGACGCTGAACATCACAAAGCCCTGCCAGTCGAACCGGGCGGTCTGCTGCCGCAGCTCCGGCATAAAGTGCCAGCTGGCGATAAAGCCGAGCAGCCCCACCGGCAGGTTGATGAGGAACACCCAGTGCCAGCTCGCCACTTCCACCAGCCAGCCACCGAGCGCCGGCCCCATCAACGGGCCGAGCAGCCCAGGGATGGTGACAAACGACATCACCCGCAGCAGCTCGTGCTTGTCATAGACACGCAGCACCGCCAACCGCCCCACCGGCATCAACAGCGCACCGCCAATCCCCTGAAGCACACGGGCGGCCACCAGCATGGAGAGCGAATTGGAGGCGGCGCAGGCGAGCGAGCCGAGGGTAAAGAGCGAGATGGCGGCCAGATAGATACGGCGGGTGCCGAACCTGTCTGCCAGCCAGCCGGAGGCCGGGATCAGCAACGCCACCGTCAGCATGTAGGCAATGATCACCGACTGCATCTGGAGCGGGCTCTCTCCCAAGGTCTCGGCCATGCTGGGCAGGGCGGTGTTGAGGATGGTTCCATCCAGAGCCTGCATAAAGAAACCGACCGCCGCCAGCAGGGGCAGCCACTTGCGCTGGGCATCTGTCACTGTGTGGCTCATGGCCACCTCCATTATTTTTGCGGGGGAGCAGCGGCGGTCAGGAAGAGATCGACACAACTCAGGGTCCAGGCATCCTGCTCGGCAGCGCTCTGGGTCAACGGCAGACCCAGCTCACGGAGCATGCGCTCCTTGCCCTGCCACATCAGCAACAGCTGCAAGGCGGCCTGTTCACTGTCTTGATGGCACAGCAGGCCTTGCTGCTTCTGCTGCTCCAGCCAGTTGGACAGCATCTCGGTCACATAGAGCGGGCCCGCCTCGAAAAAAAGGGTGGCCAGCTGGGCATCGTTGCAGCTGATGCAGGTGCGAAAGATATTGATGGCATCATCGCTCAGGATCAACTTGCGAAAGCTGCGACCAAAGGCAATCAGACTCTCCCGCACATTGTTGCCACGCAACAATACCTCCGGCATCAGCTCGCTGCTGACGCACTTGCTGCCCACCGCCTCGGCAAACAGCGACTCCTTGTTGGCAAAATGGCTGTAGACCGTCTGCTTGGAGACGCCCGCTTCACTGGCCACCATGTCCATGCTGACCAGATGCAGACCGTGCTGACAGAAGAGCCGCCCTGCAGCATCGAGGATCGCAGCCCGCTTCTGCTGACTACGGGGTGAAATGTTCATTTTTCCTCCACAATCAAACTGGGCAGTCTAGTTTCGAAAAACTAGACTCACCGGTGTGATTTGATGTTATGTCAACCAGAGGATGATGTCATGACACTTTGCTTAATCCTGCTGGCGCTGTTACTGAGTGGCTGCAGCCCGGTCACAGAGTCAGAAGAAACACCCGCCCTGACCCGGGTGATCGCCCAGCCGCTGCAAGCCAGCGATCACTACCCGGTGCTGCACCGTTTCAATGGCCGGGTGATCGCTGCCGAACACAGCCAGATAGGCTTCGAGCTGGCAGGGCGGATCGCCACCCTGCACAAGGGACGCGGAGAGCCGGTAGCGGCCGGTGAGCTGCTCGCCACACTGGACACCCGGCTGCTGGCAGTGGAAGCCAAAGAGCTGGCCGCCCGGGCAGCCCAGAACGAGGCCGAGCTGACCCTTGCCCGACAGACGCTCGAACGACTCACCGCCCTGCGCCAGCAGCAGTTCAGCTCCCGACAGGCGCTGGATGAACAGCAAGGCAAAGTCCGCATGCTGGAGGCAAGCGCCAACCAGCTGGCCGCCGCCCTCGAAGCCAACCGGGTCACACAGGAAAAATCACAGCTGCGCGCCCCCTTCAACGGGATCGTAGTCAGCCGCGAGCAGGCATTGGGGGCCGTGGTGGCCGCAGGCCAGCCTCTCTTCTCCCTGACCCGCAGCGGCCAGTGGGAGGCCGATATCGGCGTGCCGGTGAAACAGGCCGAGACCCTGCTCGTCGGCCAACACTACCCCCTGCAAAGCGGGGAGCAATCACTGGAGGGGCGCCTGCTTAATCTGGGGGTACAAGTGGACGGGCAGACACACACCCGCACCGCCCGCTTCCAGCTGACCCGGGGCGGTGAACAGCTGGCAGAGGGACAACTGATCACCCTGCTGCATCAGACCCGCGAGCCCACCCGCGCCTACGAGGTACCGCTCACCGCGCTGACCCAGGGATTGCGCGGCAGCTGGACCCTCTATCTGCTCAATGACGAAACGCCACCCCGGGTGGTCAGTCGGGACGTCACCCTGCTGCAGCAAGATGGCGAGCGGGCCTGGATCAGTGGTGCCCTGAATGGACAGGAACAGCTGGTGACCGATGGCCTGCATAAACTGGTGCCGGGCCAGCAGGTCACCCTGACAACCAGCGTGGCTCATCAGGCAGGCCATCCGGAGCCACAGTCATGATCCGCCCGTTTATCGAGAATGGCCGCCTGCTGCTGCTGACGGTCGCGCTGCTGCTGACGGCCGCCCTTGCGGCATTGCAGACCCTGCCCAGAACCGAAGATCCCCAGCTCACCAGCCGCTTTGCCAGCGTGGTTACCCACTTCCCCGGGGCCAGCGCCGAGCGGGTGGAAGCGCTGGTGAGCGAGCCCATCGAGAACCGGCTGCGGGCCCAGAGCGAGATCAAGCTGATCGAGTCGAGCTCTCGCCCCGGCCTCTCCATCATCAATCTGGAGCTCAAGGATGAGGTCAGCGATGTCGAACCCGTCTGGTCCAGAGTCCGTGACCGGCTGGCAGATCTGGCCGCCGTGCTGCCAGCCGGCGCCAGTGCCCCCAAGCTGGATGACGAGAAGGGCTACCCCTTCACCCGGCTGGTCAATGTGGTCTGGCGCGGGCCGGGCCAGCCGCAGCTGGATCGCCTCGCCCGCTACAGCGCCGAGCTGGAACGCAGGGCTCGCCAGCTGCCGGGTACCGAATACGTCGAGCGGGTCGGGGCACCGCATGAGGAGATCGAGGTGCGGTTCGATCCCCTCGCCCTCAGTGCCAGCGGCATGAGTGGCGAACAGCTTGCCCAGGCGCTGAGTGGTGCCGATGCCAAGGTGGCCGCCGGGGAGCTGCAGGGCAGCCACAATCGCTTTCAGGTGGAGATCCGTGGCGCCCTCGATACCCTGGAGCGGATCCGCCAGATCCCGCTGCGTACCGGCGAGCAGGGCCAGACCCTGCGCCTTGGCGATCTGGCCGAGGTAAGACGTACCCTGCACCAGCCGGAGAGTCAGCTGGCCTTTGCCAATGGTGAACGGGCCGTGGTGGTCGGCCTGCGCATGGCACAGGATCACCGCATCGACCTCTGGTCGGCACGGGTCGATACCATGCTGGCCCAGCTGCAACAGGACTTGCCGGATAATATAGGCCTCGTCACCAGCTTCGATCAGCAGCGTTATACCGATCAGCGGCTCGACACCCTGCTCATCAACATTGTGCAGGGCTTCCTCATCATAGTGGCAGTGCTGCTGGTGACCTTGGGAGTCAAGGCCGCCATTATCGTGGCCCTGTCGCTGCCGCTTACTGTGGCGTTCTCATTCGCCTGCATGAACCTGATCAATCTGCCCATTCACCAGATGTCGGTCACCGGTCTGGTGGTGGCGCTCGGGATCATGGTGGACAACGCCATCGTCATGGCGGATCGGGTGCAGTATCAGCGCCGCCACGGCATGGCCATGAGTGCCGCCGCACTGGAAGCCATCGGCCACCTCTGGCTACCACTGCTGGGCTCCACCCTCACCACTATGCTCGCCTTTATGCCGATCATTCTGATGCCGGGCCCGGCGGGCGAGTTTGTCGGCGGCATCGCCTGGGCGGTGATCTGTTCGCTGCTGGGCTCCTACCTCATCGCCCACACCCTGGTGGCTGGCCTCGCAGCCCGCTGGATTGGCAGTGATCAGGGGGGACGCTGGTATCAGGATGGCTTGCACCTGCCCCGGGTGAGCGTCCGTTTCCAGCAGAGCATCGCCATGGCGCTGGCTCACCCCTGGCGTACCCTGCTGCTGGTCAGTCTGCTGCCCCTGCTCGGTTTCTGGGTGGCGGGCCGCCTCACCGAACAGTTCTTTCCCCCTGCCGACCGGGACATGATCCACATCGAGGCCAGCCTATCCCCACAGGCGAGCCTGGCGCGCACCCGCGAGCTGGCACTGGGGATCTCCGCCGAGCTGGCCAGCCTCCCCGAGCTGGTTCGTCAGGATTGGGTGGTGGGCGACAACGCCCCCAGCTTCTACTACAACCTGGTGCCCAGAAAACAGGGGCGGGCCGATTACGCCCAGGGGATGATCACTCTGCAGGATGCCGATGCTGCCGAGCGGCTCATTCCACAACTGCAGCAGCGGCTCGATGCAAAATTTCCCGAAGCGCAGATCCTGGTGCGCAAGCTGGAACAGGGGCCGCCTTTCAATGCCCCCGTCGAGCTGCGGCTGTTTGGCCCCGACCTTGAACAACTACACCGTCTGGGAGAGGAGCTGCGCAGTCTGCTCGCCAATACCCCGGCCGTGGTGCAGACCCGCGCCACCTTGCAGGCAGGGGCACCCAAACTCTGGTTGCAGGTCGATGAGGAGGCCGCCCGACTGGCAGGCATGAGCCTGACCGATGTTGCCTCCCGGCTGGCGGGTGCACTGGATGGCAGGTTGGGCGGCACTGTGCTGGAAGGCACCGAGTCAATCCCGGTTCGGGTGCGACTGGCCGAGCCCTTGCGTCAGGATCCGGATGCGCTGCTCAATGTGCCGCTGTCGCTCACCGGCACCGGCCAGCAAGGGGCAGCCAATCTTACCTTGCGGGCGCTGGCCACTCCCGAGCTGCTGCCAAGCTGGGGGGAGATCAGCCGTCGGGATGGTGAGCGGGTCAATGTGCTGGAGGCCTATCTGGCGGTCGGCGTACTGCCGCAAACCGTGCTGGAGCAGGTAAAAGAGAGGCTGGCCGCCAAGGCGCTGGCATTGCCGCCGGGCTATCGACTGGAGTTTGGCGGGGAAGCCGCCAAGCGGGATGAATCGGTGGGCAATCTGATGGCCCATGTCAGCCTGGTCGCCGTGCTGCTGGTGGCCGTGCTGGTGCTAAGCTTCAACTCGTTCCGGCTGGCGGGCATCGTCACCCTGGTGGCGTTCCAGTCGGCGGGGCTCGGGCTGCTGTGGGTCTGGCTGCTGGGGTACCCCTTCGGGTTTACGGTGATCATCGCCCTGCTGGGACTGATGGGGCTGGCCATCAACGCCGCCATCGTCATTCTGGCCGAGCTGAAGGCAGACCCGCTGGCACAACAGGGCAATCTGCCGCAGATCCGTGACCTGGTGGCCGGTTGCAGCCGCCACATCGTCTCGACCACCATCACCACGGTGGGCGGCTTCATCCCGCTATTGCTGGGGGGCGGCGGCTTCTGGCCCCCCTTTGCCATCGCCATCGCCGGTGGCACAGCGCTGGCGACCCTGCTCTCGTTCTACTTTGTGCCGGTGGCGTTTGTGTTGTTCAACCGCCGCCGTCCTGACCCTGTACAGGAGAGCTGCAACGCGCAAGATCAGTTGTCGGGCTGACCCAGCATGGCTTTGAGCCGCTCTTCCAGGGTGGGCTCGGGGGCCTTGAGGGTCGCCATAAAGAGCTGCTCGATACCGGCCTTGTCCTGACTTTTCACGATAAACACCAGTCGGGACTGGGCCTTGCCCTCCGGCCAGTCACCCAATGCCTGCAGCGGATAGAGCTGGCCGTGGACGCCGTGGATCACCACCGGCTGGCTCTCTCCCTCCAACTGCAAGATCCCCTTGAGCCGCAGCAGGGCATCGCCGTATTGGGCCTGCACCGCATCGATGGCGGCCAGCAGGCGAGAGGGCTTGAGCGGCTCACCGATACGCAGGGAGAAACTCTCGATGTTGCCGTGCTCGAAGTGGGTGGGCGCAGCTGTGCCCACCTTGGCGGCGAACGGTTGCATCTTCGGCTGCATGGGTGACGCCAGCCCCTGCTTGGGGGATTCGGTGCGCAGCCAAGCCAGCAGCTGGCGCACATCGCGCCCCGCCGCTTCGTTGTAGGCGCCGAGCTTCTCCAGCACTGCTGGCGACAGTTCGCCATTGGTCACCTGCTGGATCGGGGCCGCCGGATTGAGTGCCGCCAGCTGGGCTTCGACCCGTGCCAGCTGCTCGCAATCCACCAGGTCCCCCTTGCTCACCACCAGCAGATCCGCCAGCGCCACCTGTTTCACCGCTTCATATTGAGCCGCCAGCTGCTGCTCGATATGGCCGGCATCCACCACGGTGACGGTGCCATCGAAGCGGTAGCGCTGGGCAATAAAGCCCTCTTCGCGCAGGGTAAAGAGCACGGGTGCAGGATCTGCCAGACCGGTGGTCTCGATAATTAGCCGCTTGAACGGTTTAATTTTGCGCTGGATGGCCTTCATAAACAGCCCCTGCAACGCCTCCACCAAAGAGCCCTGCACCGAGCAGCAGATGCAGCCGGAGTCGAGCAGCATCACCTGCTCATCCACCTGTTGCACCAGATGGTGATCCAGCCCCACCGAGCCGAACTCGTTGATCAGCACGGCGCACTCGCCAAGCTCCGGCTGCTTGACCCAGTGGTTGAGCAAGGTTGTCTTGCCGCTGCCGAGAAAGCCGGTCAGCAGGGTCACTGGGATACGGGTATCTTGCATATCGGTCATGTCAGATCCTTACCGGTTGGCAAACAGGTCGCTGAGCCAGCGGTTCTCAAAGCGGCCGTGGGGGTCGAGCTCGGCTTTCAACGCAACAAAGTCGCTCCAGCGTGGCAGCAAGGCCGGGAAGTCATAGAGATCCATCGCCAGATGCTTGCCAAAATGGGGGATGCCGCCAATCGGCACCAGCAGTTGCTGCAGCTCGCGCATCTGCTCCATGGAGCCGTTGACGAAGGTGCCGTCCGCCGCCAGATAGACCAGAAAACCGATCCAGCAGACCGACTGGCCATAGGCGGCGCTGAGCCAGGCCTCGGAAGGGCCGGTGCAACGCAGGATAAAGGGGTAGTGCAACACGCCCGGGTTGGCCTGCTGCCAGGCCTGCAGGGTCTCCAGAGCCTCGTTCATGCGATGCAGCGGCACCGCCACCTCGCAGTTGATTTGGGGCGCCGGGATCCCCTTGCAGAGGATCTGGTAGACGTTGCCCACCAGATCGGAGGCATCCTTGAAGCGGCGCACCGTCTCGAAGTGCTCACCGGCCAGCGCCTCATCCTTGGTGTCTTTGGCCATCTTCTGCATGGTGGCGTCGATAGTGGCATTAAGAGCAGCGTTCATGCGGGCGTCGATATCACCATCCAGCAGCAGCGGCTCGCTACCCGCGGCCCGGTAGCGGGCAACCTCCTCATCGGAGGCGGGATCCACCAGCCAGATGTGGCTCTCGCCGGTCCAGGCAAACCACCAGCTCTTCACAAAGCCATGCTCGCGGTTGAGCCGCTCGTTGTGCTCCAGGAGGAAGGGGTAATCGGTGGTGAACTTGGTGCAACGCATGATGCGGTTGGGCACGGTACGCAGGGTGACGTCTAGCAGGATGCCGAGCATCCCCATCCCCATCACGAAGGCGCCGAAGCGCGGGTCGGTGCGATCCACCCGGATGATGTCGCCATTGGCCAGCATCACGGTCATCGCCTCCACCGCATCGCACAGGGCTGACTGATGCAGCCCCTGACCGTGGGTGCCGGTGCTGAGGGCGCCGCCCAGAGTCTGGATGCCGATAACCCCAGGGGAAGCCGGCAGCATCCGCTCCATGGCGATAAGATCGCCGTAGACGATATCGAGCGGCGTCCCCGCCTGATAGGTCACGGTATCGGCGGTTTTCGCCAACTGGCCGCGCAGGTGGTGCAAGTCCACCAGCAGTGCCTGACTGCCCTCGGCGTAGACGCTATGAATGGGCTCAAAAGAGAGGCCGGAGCCGATAAGGCGCAGCTTGCGCTCGGGGTGTTCCCGCAGCAGCGCTTGCAACTCGTCGCGGCTTTTCGGGCGCCACACCTGATCCAGCGCCCCGAGGGGATTGGTTTTCGACCAGTTGAACAGCACCTCCCGATTACCGATCGCCTTGATGCTGTGAAATGCCTGGAACTGAACCGTCATACCGCGCCTCATCTTTTACTGACGTCAAAATGAGCGCCGATTCTACCGAAAAGCGAGCCGCAAGGCATGAAAAACAAGCCCCTGCAGTCGAGGGGGGATAGGGAGAGATCACTCCCCTACCCTGCCAGACGGGAACTTGTCCGCCCGTCTGTCACCGATAGATCAGGTCGCATTCGGGATGCCTCGCACCCCATCTGGCTGGCGGGTTTGTGCCTCTTCCGGCAGCAGCTCCTCGCAGAACTGGCGCAGCGGCATGGGGCGGGCAAACAGATACCCCTGCAGATAGTCGACCCCTTTGGCCCTGAGATAATCAGCCTGACGCTCACTCTCCACCCCTTCCGCCACCAGCGCCAGACCGAGCCGGGTCGCCAGATCGATCACGTTGTCCACGATATGTTCCGAGAGCGACTCGGTACCGATGCGGGCGATAAAGGATTTGTCGATCTTGAGGTAATTCACATGAAACTGCTGCAGGTAAGCCAGGCTGGAGTGGCCGGTGCCAAAGTCGTCGATGGCGAGTTTGACCCCCATCTCGTCCAGCTGGCGGAACAGGGAGAGGGTCTGGGGATCTGACATCAGCAGCTCCCGCTCGGTCAGCTCCAGCACCAGTACCACCTTGCCGGGGAGGAAGTGGCCGAGAAAGGCGCGGCACTCGGCCAGCAGGGCAAAATCGTGACAATGGGCGGCGCTGATGTTGAAGCTGATATGAAACCCATCGGGCAACTGCTCCTGAGAGCGGTTCAACCTTGTCGCCACCTGCTTCATGATATGGGTGGTCATGGGGACGATCAGTCCCGACTCCTCCGCTTGCGGGATAAAGAGATCGGGCCGGATCACCCCTTCATTGACATGCTCCCAGCGCATCAGCACCTCGGCGCCCATCATCTTGCCGTCGTGGCTGGCAATCAGGGGCTGCAGATAGGGAACAAACTCCCTGGCCCGCAGGGCGCGTCGCAATTCATCTGTTGGCGAGCCGGGGCGCCCCAGCACCCACCACACCAACCAGGCCAGCAAAAGCGAGGAAACCGCCAGCCACGACAGCGCCACGTGCCGCGCGGCCCACAGCGACTTCCAGTAGACCGGCATGGCATAACCGGCATGGATGGTGAAAGGATAATGGGACGAGGTGAGGGCCTGGCTGATCCCGCGATGGAGGGTGGGCGCCTCGCTCAGATAGCGGCCAGACTCATTGAGCCAGGCAGGCCCCACCTGCAGATAGAGCGCACTGGATTTTCCGCTCATGGAGAGCATGAAGCTGAGCTGGGTACTGTCGATGGCACTCAAGGCGGCATCCTTGCCCTGTTCGGTGCGCACTACCAGCAGAGGGTGATTTTGCCGCACCCGGTTGCCACTCATCAGCAGTAGCTTGCGGCCGGTGTAGATGGAACCGTCATCGGCATCATTGGCTTCACCAAACAGCGAGGTGCAATTGATGATGCCGTTTCGCACCAGATTGACCGAACGCAGGAAAGGCTCGATGGCGACCTTCTTGCGCAGCACCAGCAGATTGTCGCGACAGGGAGCATTCACCAAGGGCAGCACGGAGCGATTGGCCTGCTCCGCATGATCCAGCATCGACTCCATCAGGGTTCTGGCCTTGTGGGCCGAGGCGCTGGATTCCGCTTTCAGCTCCTGCACATAATTGCTGTGGATGAGCCAACTTCCCACCAGCAGCGGCAGGGTAAAGACCAGCAAGGCACCGCCGAAGCGTAACCCGGTTCGGGAGAGATCGATCCTGAACAGAAACATAAAGAACCACGCCGCAATTCGTCAGGCCTGCCAACGCAAGCACCCAGTGAACAGATATCCACTTTCCCTCGATAACGATGCCTCATCATTACCGCACATAACCGAACAACATAACCCAAAGCGTTTATAAAACGAACCACCAAACAGGTGGTTGGATCTCTCTAGCAAGGATCGTGCAAACAATCTTCAAAAAAGACGGTGAATAACACACAAATAAATAATGCCGCGTAAATACGCGGCATTATTGGCTTCTTATCGCGAAAATCGCGCAAGAACTCCGTTAAACGGCTTGCTGCAGGATCACCGCATCGGCCTTCTTGGTGTAGGAGGCGATCTCGTTGAAGTTGAGGTAGCGGTAAGTATCTGCCGCAGTGGCATCGAGCGCCTTGGCGTATTGCAGGTACTCTGCCACGGTCGGGATCTTGCCGAGGATGGCGGCAACGGCTGCCAGCTCCGCAGAGGCCAGATAGACGTTGGCACCTTTACCCAGACGGTTCGGGAAGTTACGGGTGGAAGTGGAGACCACCGAGGCCCCTTCCGCTACCCGCGCCTGGTTGCCCATGCACAGGGAGCAGCCCGGGATCTCGATGCGGGCACCGACGCGACCAAAGATGCCGTAGTAGCCCTCTTCGGTCAGCTGATCCTTGTCCATCTTGGTGGGTGGTGCGATCCACATGCGGGTCGGCAGCTCGCCCTGATACTTCTCGAGCAGTTTGCCGGCGGCACGGAAGTGACCGATGTTGGTCATGCAGGAACCGATGAACACCTCGTCGATCTTGTCACCAGCCACGTCGCTCAGCAGACGGGCATCGTCCGGATCGTTCGGCGCACAGAGGATCGGCTCCTTGATGGTGGCCAGATCGATCTCGATGATTTCGGCGTACTCGGCATCCTTGTCCGCTTCCATCAGCACCGGGTTGGCCAGCCACTCTTCCATCCCCTTGATACGGCGGGTGATGGTGCGTACGTCGCCGTAGCCTTCGGAGAGCATCCATTTCAGCATCACGATGTTGGACTTCAGATACTCGATGATCGGCTCTTTATCCAGCTTGATAGTGCAACCGGCAGCGGAACGCTCGGCGCTGGCGTCCGCCAGCTCGAATGCCTGCTCCACTTTCAGGGTCGGCAGACCTTCGATCTCGAGGATACGGCCGGAGAAGATGTTCTTCTTGCCCGCTTTCTCGACGGTCAGCAACCCCTTCTGGATGGCGGCATAGGGGATGGCATGGACCAGATCACGCAGGGTGATACCCGGTTGCAGCTCGCCCTTGAAGCGCACCAGCACGGACTCCGGCATGTCCAGTGGCATCACGCCGGTAGCAGCAGCGAAAGCCACCAGACCGGAGCCCGCCGGGAAGGAGATACCGATGGGGAAACGGGTGTGAGAGTCACCACCGGTACCCACGGTATCCGGCAGCAGCATGCGGTTCAGCCAGGAGTGGATGACGCCGTCACCCGGACGCAGAGAGACACCGCCGCGGTTCATGATGAAGTCCGGCAGGGTGTGGTGGGTCTGTACGTCGATGGGCTTCGGATAGGCGGCAGTGTGGCAGAAGGACTGCATGGTCAGATCGGCGGAGAAGCCGAGACAGGCCAGATCTTTCAGCTCGTCGCGGGTCATCGGGCCCGTGGTGTCCTGGGAGCCGACCGTGGTCATCTTGGGCTCGCAGTAAGTGCCGGGGCGAATGCCCTTCACGCCGCACGCCTTGCCCACCATCTTCTGGGCCAGGGTGAAGCCTTTACCGGTATCGGCCACCGGCTGCGGGCGACGGAATACGGTGGAGAACGGCAGCCCCAGCGCTTCGCGGGCCTTGTCGGTCAGGCCGCGGCCGATGATCAGCGGGATACGGCCACCGGCGCGCACTTCGTCGATCAGTACATCGGTTTTCAATTCAAACTGTGCCAGCACCTGTTCGGTGCCGTGTTTGCAGATCTTGCCGGCATAGGGGTAGATGTCGATTACATCGCCCATTTCCAGCTTGGAGACGTCCACTTCGATAGGCAGAGCGCCGGCATCTTCCATGGTGTTGAAGAAGATCGGGGCAATCTTGCCACCCAGACAGACACCGCCAGCGCGCTTGTTCGGCACGAACGGAATGTCGTCGCCCATAAACCAGAGCACCGAGTTGGTGGCGGATTTACGGGAAGAGCCGGTACCGACCACGTCACCCACATAGGCCAGCGGGAAGCCTTTCTCTTTCAGGGCATCGATGGTCTTGATGGGGCCGACGGCGCCATCCTTGTCCGGGGTAATGCCGGGACGAGCGTTTTTCAGCATCGCCAGCGCGTGCAGCGGAATGTCCGGGCGGGACCAGGCGTCCGGTGCCGGCGAGAGGTCGTCGGTGTTGGTTTCGCCAGTCACCTTGAACACGGTGACGGTGATCTTCTCGGCCAGCTCCGGGCGGGAGAGGAACCACTCGGCATCAGCCCAGGACTGCATCACCTGTTTGGCGTGGACATTGCCCGCCTTGGCCTTCTCTTCCACGTCATGGAAGGAGTCGAACATCAGCAGGGTGTGAGAGAGCCCCTTGGCGGCAAGCGGCGCCAGAGTGGCGTGATCCAGCAGGTCGATCAGCGGTTGAATGTTGTAACCACCCTGCATGGTGCCCAGCAGCTCAACGGCTTCGGCGGCAGTCAGGATGGGAGAGTGGGCTTCGCCCTTGGCGACGGCGGTGAGGAAACCGGCTTTGACATAGGCCGCTTCATCAACACCGGGGGGAATACGGGAGGACAACAGCTCTTTCAGAAAGTCTTCTTCGCCAGCGGGCGGGTTCTTGAGAAGCGTTACCAGGGCGGCGACCTGCTCTGCATCCAGAGGTTTGGCAACCACGCCCTCGGCGGCACGTTCTGCGACGTGTTTACGGTATGTTTCAAGCACGACTAATTCCTCTTTGGTCTTTTTTTGGGGTTCGCCCACGCTCGCGGCGATCGTCCTTGCGGGACACCCCGTAGGGTGCTCCCCACTATATAAGTTTTAACGACTAATTAAAATCCAAACCCTGTTTACTTATTCACCACAAAATCGTAACCAATTAAACAGACTGGTGTTTTTTGAAAATTAATTGAACGCCCTCAACCATAGTTAACAAATTGGCATCATTTCGGCATTATTCGAACGTACTGCCCAATTGCAGATAGAAGACGTCATTGCCCCCCTCCGCCATGCCGTAGCCGAGGAACACAGGGCCGAGGAAGCTCTCCACCCCGACATAAACCGACCCGGCGGTAAACGAGCTCTCCAGACTGATATCCTCACCCTTGTTCCAGACCCCGCCCTGCTCCAGAGATCCACCCAGATAGAGCGGCATCTTGAGGGCACCAAAGTCGTTGTCCGCCACCCGATAGATGTAGCGCAGGCCACCAAACAAGCTGTAGCGACCGCTCAGCTGGTAGCGCTGGAAACCGGAGAGGCGGAACAGCCCGCCCAGATCCTGAATATGCAGCGGCACCACCTCTTCACTGCCCGAGCCACCCCCTTCGAGGATCAGGTTGAGGCTGTGCCTGTCCCATGACCAGGGCTTGATCATCGAGAGCTGATAATTCCAGCCTTCACTGCGACCATCTGCTGACTCGAGTCCATCCACACTGACGTGGGAGTGGCCCAGTTTCATGTCCCATTTCATCCCCTGATAGGGGAAATAGCGGCTATCCAGATTGTCGTGTTCAAAGCGGACATAGGGGCCCCACGCCGTGGCATCCATCTCCAGCCCCTTGAAGTTCTTCACATCAATCGTGCCCAGTTGTCCCTCCAGTCCCATCGACAACCGGCTCCAGGGCTGGCGGTTCCAGCCCACCGCCAGATCACCGCTGAAGAAGGAGTATTCGGAGTCGAGATAGCTTATCGAAACCGCCTCGGGATCCGGATTGGGGAAAAACAGGCGGCGCAGGGTCTGGTCATAGGCCAGACTCGCCTCACCATAGAAGGTCTGGGAGGGTTCGAGCGGGGTATAGAAGTCGGTCTTGATATGTTTGGCCGTGCCCAGCGACGCCTCGGTCAGCCACTCCGCCCCCCACTCATTGACGTTGGTGAGGGTATAGGACATGCCGACGTTGTAGTTGGAGGTGTTCTCGAAGTCATCGGTGAAACCGAACTGGAAGTTGAGGTAGCCCGGCCCCCAGTTCTTCTCGCTGGCATCCACCAGCAGCACGTTCTCACCATCACGCTCCTCCACCTCGTAGGTGATGCGATCGAACGACTCAAGGGCATAGAGGCGGCGAATGCCCGCTTCCAGACTCTCGTTGGTCTGTACCTTGTCCGGACGCACTTTCAGCATGGCGCGCACCGTCTCGTCGGAGAGGCGCGACTTGTTGATGATCTCCACCTTGTCGATGAAGTAGGCGGGCTGACCGCTACGCTCGGCACGGCGGCTCAGCTTCTGGTTGCGATAGGCGTTGTACTGCGCCTTGGTGAGCGACAGTTTATCGAGTTGCAGCGACACCTTGTCAGCCGCCGTCTCACCGATCTTGATCCCCTCCGGCATCCGGGCAAAGTCGGCGATCCCCATATCGCCAAACTCGGGGGCGATCAGAATATCCTTCGGTCCCATCAGCGCCTTCTGCTTGTCGGTGCCCACCTGGGTCATGTAGGTGGTGAGCTGGTCAATCATCGCCAACCCTGACTTGAGGGACTCCCGGGTACGCAGCTTGGCACCGATATCCACCGCGATCACCACGTCGGCCCCCATCGCCTTGGCGACATCTACCGGCATGTTGTTGACGCTGCCGCCGTCCGCCAGGATGTGCCCCTCCCACTCCACCGGCTTGAGGGCGCCGGGAATGGACATGGAGGCCTGCATCGCCTTGGCCAGGCTGCCGTGATCCAGCACAAAGGGGGTGACCGTCTCCATGTCGGTCGCCATGGCGCGGTAGGGAATGGGGAGATCATCGAAGCTCTCCTGCACCGGCAGGTTGGAGGTGGCCCCCCGCAGCAGGCTGGCCATGGATTGGCCCTGGAAGAAACCGTCCGGCAGCTGGGTGGTGTCGCCATTCACCCCTATGTCGGTGCGCAGTTGATACTGCTCGTTCTGCTGCTTTTTACGCAACGACAGCTCGTCGCGGCCAACCTTGTCCTGATACCCCTTGTTCCAATCGATGGCCAAGGTGGTGCGCTCCACCTCCTCGGCACTGAGCCCCATGGCATACATCCCCGCCACATAAGAGCCCATGCTGGTGCCGACTATGATGTCGACCGGAATCCGTTTCTGCTCCAGCACCTTGAGGATGCCGATATGGGCCGATCCCTTGGCGCCGCCGCCACTGAGCACCACCGCAATCTTCGGGCGCTCCCCCTGTGCCGCCACAGCCAGCAGCGGGCAGGCCGCCAGCATCACCAAAAGCAGACGGGTCCATCCCGCACCTAAGCTGCGCATCATATTTTCCATATTATTCAGAGGGTCAGTCACCAAGGATGACCTCTACTATAAGGGGCCCGGCAGTTAGCGCAACCGTCAATCCGCATCCCGCCTGTGCTGCATGGCGAAGGGGCACGCCGCCGCCCCTGTGAGCGCAAACGTAATCCGCAAATAAAGGGCTGCAAGCCTCATGGGTAGCGCCGCGCTGCCGCTAATATGAGCGTCGTCAATCTCAACCTTTTGAGTACCTTTATGCTGGCAACCCTCACTCTTAAACAGAAAATACTGGCCACGGTCACCCTGGCCGTGGTCGTCTCCTGCCTGCTGGTAGGCTACTTCAGCCAACGCTCGGCCCAGCAACTGATCGAAAACCGGATGTTCGAGCAGGAGCTCCCCAACCTGACCCAGCGGATCAGCAAGGAGATTGAACAGGATCTCCACGGCATCGCCCAGGCCGCCCGCCAACTGGCCAC
The DNA here is from genome assembly GCF_040908345.1 of Aeromonas sp. R3-1. Lineage (NCBI taxonomy): Bacteria > Pseudomonadati > Pseudomonadota > Gammaproteobacteria > Aeromonadales > Aeromonadaceae > Aeromonas > Aeromonas sp. R3-1. The sequence continues at coordinate 78,194 of NZ_JBFODN010000242.1, read as the reverse complement.
CGACCGCTTCATCCTCGACTGGGTGGATCGGGGCATGCCCAAAGAGCAGGAGCCAATCCTCATCAACCAGCTCAAGGATGTGGCCAACCAGTATGGTCTGGTGACCGCCTCCTTCGCCGATCGCCAGACCGCAGCCTACTACAACCAAGATGGCTTTCTGCGCAACCTGACCCCCACGCAAGATGCCTGGTTCTATGACTACACCAAGAGCCAGAAGGAGATGACCCTCAGCATCTTCCGCGAGAGCAACGGCGAGGTGAAGCTGTTCGTCAACTTCCAGCAGCTCAACGGGCGCGGGCTGGCCGGCTTTGCCAAATCCCTCGACACCATGGTGACCATGGTCTCCAACTTCCGGCTGGAAGAGAGCGGCATCGTCTTTATGGTCGATGGCAGCGGCAAAGTGAAACTGCACCCCGAGGCCAACCGCATCGAGCGTGACACGCTTGGCAACATTGCCAGCGGAGATACCGGCAGCCTGCTGGCCAAACGCCCCTTTGCCGTTATCAACGCCGAGGTAAATGGTGAGCCCATGGTACTGGCCAGCAGCTATATCCCGCTGCTCGACTGGTATCTGGTGGCCCAGGTGCCAGAAGCCGAGATCTATGCCGAGCTGGATCAGACCCGCAACGAGATCCTGATGATCTCGCTGGTGATTGCGCTGGCTATGGGTCTGATGGGGATGCTGCTGGCAGGCTCGGTCAGCCGCCCGCTTAACGAGTTGGCCCGCCTGTTCAAGGAGCTGGGCAGCGGCGATGGGGATCTTACCCAGCGACTGAAAGTGGAAGGACGTGACGAACTGAGTCAGGTCGCCACCGGTTTCAACAACTTCGTCGCCAAGATCCACGGCTCCATCGAGCAGGTGGCAGAGAACTCCCGCCAGCTCGCGGCCACCGCCAACGAGGTGGCCAACAAGGCACAGCTGACCCAGCATAACTGTACTGCCCAGCGCGATCGCACCGTACAGGTGGCCACCGCCATCCACGAAATGGGGGCCACGGTGAGCGAGATCGCCGGTAACGCTTCGCTGGCAGCCGAAGTAGCCAGACAGGCCAACGATCAGGCCGATGCAGGGGCAGTAGTGGTGGCGCAGGCGCGCCACGGCATCGTCGACCTCTCTGGTGAGATTGAGCAGGTGGCAGGGGTTATCGAGTCGCTGGCGAGCCAGACCGACTCCATCGGCAGCATCCTCGAAACCATCCGCAGCATCTCGGAGCAGACCAACCTGCTGGCGCTCAACGCCGCCATCGAGGCAGCCCGCGCCGGGGAGCAGGGTCGCGGCTTCGCCGTGGTGGCCGACGAGGTGCGCAACCTCGCCAACCGCTCCGCCGCCTCCACCGCCGAGATCCAGGGCATGATCAACCGGCTGCAGGAGCAGAGTGCCCGCGCCGTCAGCGCCATGACCCAGGGCCGCAGCCAGAGCCTGGCCGTCGTGACCCAGGCTGACGAGGCCAACGGCGCGCTCGGCCAGATCACCGCCCACATCACCCAGATAAACGACATGAACATCCAGGTCGCCACCGCCACCGAAGAGCAGTCGAGCGTGGTCGGCGAACTCAACCGCAACGTGGAGGACATCAACCAGCTCACCATGGAAACCGCCGACATTGCCCACCAGCTGACCGATGCCAGTCGCGGTCTGCAGCAGCTCTCCGGCGAGCTGGACAAGCTGGTCGGCCACTTCCGCCTGTAGCTTTTGGCTGCCTCGGCACGACTTGCCAGAGGGCGCTGCGGCGCCCTCTGTCGCCACCACGGCAGGCCGTGACGCAGGGGCTTTGTGCCGCCTCCACCCGCCTCTGAAAATGCCCCATAATCAGGAAAATGAGAGGAGGAGTTATGGGCAAGCTGGTAGTGATGATCTTGCTGAGCGGTCTGCTCAGCGCCTGCAGCAGCGGGCCGGTGCGGGTGCACGGCGCCGACGTGAGCGTGGACGATACCCGGATCCGGGTCAGCGATGGGGATCGGGGGGGTTACGGTACCTTCTGTCCGCCGGGACAAGCCAAGAAAGGGCGCTGCTAGCGCCCTTTTTTACAGTCATACATCTTCTGGTCCGCCTGCTGCAGCAGCTGTTCCAGCGCAGGCGGCGAGCGTCCGTCATAGTGTCCCACACCGATCGAGCAGGCCAGCTGATAGGGTTTGCCGCTCTCCTGATTGAAGACAGCCAGAGCCTCGGCAAAACGGGCCAATACCCTTGTTATCTCAAGAGGCCCTGAACCCAGCAGCAGCACCGCAAATTCATCGCCCCCCAGCCGGGCAAAAATATCCGCCTCCCGAAAAACCCGGCACATCAAACCGGCCATCTGTTGCAAGGCATCGTCACCCACATCGTGCCCAAGCTGGTCGTTGATCTCCTTGAAACGGTTGAGATCGATGAACAGCAGGGTAGCCTCCCGCTCCTGCCGGTGAGCCAGTTGCAGACATTTTTGAGCCAGCAGCATGAAGCCGCGCCGATTGGTGATACCGGTAAGGTCATCAAGCGTAGCCAGCTGGATGGCGGCCAGCTCACGTTCCACCATCCCGGCCAGATCCGTCAGTAAGCCCTGTTGGCGGGAATCTAGCAGTCGCGGCTTGCGGTCAATGATGCACAGAGTGCCCAGCTTGTAGCCTTCGCCAATCTGTAACGGGCAGCCAGCATAGAAGCGGATATGGGGTTCACCGGATACCAGCGGATTATCGGCAAAGCGCAGATCCTGCCTGGTATCCTCCACCACGAACAACCCATCTCCGAGAATGGCATGCCCGCAGAAAGAGACGTCGCGCGGCGTCTCCTGCACCGGCAAACCACAACAGGATTTGAACCACTGTCGGTTTTCATCCACCAGCGACACCAACGAGATGGGCACATCAAACATGCTGCGCGCCATCCTGGTGATCCTATCGAAACGCTCCTCGGCGGAGCTGTCGAGAATGGAGATCCGGCGCAATGCGTCGAGGCGCAATCTTTCATTGTCAGGGATAGCCGGTGTTTGCATGGTTGACTCCAGCAAGTGACATGGAAGTCACTAGCATAGCAACCAGCTCCGAACAAATCTCAGCTATATACAAAAACAAAAAAGCCGCTCGATTGAGCGGCTTTTTTACAGGCAGAAGCAAATTACTTCTTCTTCTTGGCCTTGGCGTTCGGCAGGTCGGTGATGGAGCCTTCGAACACTTCGGCGGCCAGGCCCACGGACTCGTGCAGAGTCGGGTGAGCGTGGATGGTCAGCGCGATGTCTTCGGCGTCGGCCCCCATCTCGATGGCCAGACCGATTTCACCCAGCAGTTCACCACCGTTGGTACCCACGATGGCACCACCGATGACGCGGCCGCTCTCCTTGTCGAAGATCAGCTTGGTCATGCCGTCGGAGCAGTCGGACGCGATGGCGCGACCGGAAGCCGCCCACGGGAAGGTGGCCACTTCGAAGTTCAGCCCTTGTTGCTTGGCTTCCTTCTCGGTCAGACCAACCCAGGCCATCTCTGGCTCGGTGTAGGCGATGGACGGGATCACTTTCGGATCGAAGTAGTGCTTCTTGCCGGCGATGACTTCGGCAGCCACGTGGCCTTCGTGCACACCCTTGTGAGCCAGCATCGGCTGGCCCACGATGTCACCGATGGCGTGGATGTGCGCCACGTTGGTACGCAGCTGCTTGTCCACCTCGATGAAACCGCGCTCGGTCACGGCAACGCCGGCCTTCTCGGCATCCAGCATCTTGCCGTTCGGCACACGACCTACGGCAACCAGCACGTTGTCGTAACGTACCGGCTCGGCCGGGGCGTGCTTGCCTTCGTAGGAGACGTACAAGCCGTCTTCACGGGCTTCAACTGCGGTGACCTTGGTCTCCAGCATGATGTTGAACTTCTTGGCCACGCGCTTGGTGTAGATCTTGACGATGTCTTTATCGGCAGCCGGTACCAGCTGGTCGGCAAATTCCACCACGTCGATCTCGGAACCCAGGGAGGAGTACACGGTACCCATCTCCAGGCCGATGATGCCGCCACCGATAACCAGCAGTTTGCCAGGAACGGTTGTCAGCTCCAGCGCATCGGTAGAATCCCATACGCGCGGATCATCGTGCGGGATGAACGGCAGCTTCACCGGACGGGAACCGGCAGCGATGATGGCGTTGTCGAAGGTCACGGTGGTTTTGCCGTCGGCACCTTCCACTTCCAAGGTGTTCGGGCCGGTAAATTTACCGAAGCCGTTAACAACCTGTACTTTACGCATCTTGGCCATGCCAGCCAGACCGCCGGTCAGCTGGTTGATGACTTTCTCTTTCCACAGACGGATCTTGTCGATGTCGGTCTGCGGGGCACCGAAGACGATGCCGTGCTCGGCCAGCGCCTTGGCTTCTTCAATGACTTTGGCGACGTGCAGCAGCGCCTTGGACGGGATGCAACCCACGTTCAGGCAGACGCCCCCCAGGGTGGAGTAACGCTCGACGATAATGGTATCCAGACCCAAGTCAGCCGCACGGAAGGCAGCGGAATAACCGGCAGGGCCAGCACCCAGTACTACGACCTGGGTTTTGATTTCTTTACTCATCATGACCTCTTTGTCGTTCTTATATCCCCGGACAGCGCAGTCTTAAACCAGAACGAGGCGGCTGCAGCCGTGAAAAAAACGGGGCAAGTTTACAATCCTGTTAACGAAATGAGAAGTAAAAAGGGCAGGCTCTGGGCCCGCCCTCTCACTTACAGGACCAGTCGACGAATGTCGGACAGCACGCCGTTCATGGTGGTGATGAAGCGGGCTCCATCGGCACCATCGATGACGCGGTGGTCGTAGCTCAGGGCCAGCGGCAGCATCAGGCGCGGCGCAAACTCTTTGCCGTTCCACTTCGGCTTCATCTCGGACTTGGAGACGCCCAGGATGGCCACTTCCGGCGCGTTGACGATCGGGGTAAAGCTGGTACCGCCGATGCCACCCAGGCTGGAGATGGTGAAGCAACCGCCCTGCATGTCGGCAGCGGTCAGCTTGCCGGCACGGGCCTTCTTGGAGATCTCGGCCAGATCGCGAGACAGCTCCATGATGCCCTTCTTGTTGACGTCACGCACCACGGGCACAACCAGACCGTTGGGGGTATCCACCGCCACACCGATATGGATGTACTTCTTCATGATCAGCTTGCTGCCATCTTCGGACAGGGAGCTGCAGAAGCGCGGATGGGCTTCCAGCGCCTTGGCGGCGGCTTTCAGGATGAACACCAGCGGGGTGATCTTCACGTCCGCCTTCTGCTTCTCGAGCATCGCGTTCTGCTCTTTGCGGAACGCTTCCAGCTCGGTGGTATCGGCTTCGTCGAACTGGGTGACATGGGGGATCATGACCCAGTTGCGGTGCAGGTTCGGACCGGAGATCTTCTGGATCCGGGTCAGATCGACCTCTTCCACATCACCGAACTTGCTGAAATCGACCTTCGGCCATGCCAGCACACTCATGCCGTTGCCATTGCCAGTGCCTTGACCTGCAGCCGGAGCGGACTCGGCGCGCTTGACCGCATCCTTCACGTAGGCCTGCACGTCTTCTTTGACGATGCGGCCCTTGCGACCGGAGGCTTTCACCTTGGCCAGGTTGACGCCGAACTCGCGCGCCAGACGGCGCACGGCCGGAGAGGCGTGTACGTAGGCATCGTTGGCAACGAAGTCGGAGGCGGCAGCAGCCTGGGCAACCGGAGCCGGAGCTGCGGCAACAGGGGCAGCAGCGACCGGGGCGGCAGCCTGAGCAACCGGGGCAGCGGCGGCGGCCGGAGCAGCACCAGCCACTTCGAATACCATGATCAGGGAACCGGTGGAGACCTTGTCACCCGCCTTCACCTTGATCTCTTTGACCACACCGGCGAACGGCGCAGGCACTTCCATGGAGGCCTTGTCACCTTCCACGGCGATCAGGGACTGGTCGGCTTCAACCTTGTCACCCACGGCGACCATGATCTCGGTGACTTCGACTTCGTCGCCACCGATATCCGGTACGTTGACATCTTTGGCCGCAGCGGCAACCGGGGCAGCAGCCACCGGCGCGGCAGCTTGGGCCGGAGCAGCAACGGCAGCAGGCGCAGCGCCAGCCACTTCAAATACCATCACCAGAGAACCGGTAGAGACCTTGGCGCCAGCGGCAACCTTGATCTCGACTACGCGGCCTGCGAACGGTGCCGGTACTTCCATGGAGGCCTTGTCACCTTCCACGGCAATGATGGACTGGTCAGCTTCTACCATGTCGCCCACGGCAACCATGATTTCAGTCACGTCCACTTCGTCGTCACCGATGTCCGGTACGTGCACATCTTTGCGCACGGCAGCGGCAGGTGCGGCGGCCGGAGCAGCAGCAACCGGTGCAGCCACTTCAGCAGGGGCGGCAGCGCCTTCGGCTTCGAAGATCATGATCTGGGAACCGGTGGCAACCTTGTCGCCCACCTTGATCAGGATCTCTTTGACGATACCGGCGGACGGGGCCGGTACTTCCATGGAGGCCTTGTCGCCTTCTACCGCGATGATGGACTGATCGAGTTCGACCTTGTCACCCACGGCCACCATGATCTCGGTGACTTCAACTTCATCGGCGCCGATATCCGGCACCATAATCTGTTTGGACATTGTGCTTTATCCTCTTGCGTGCATCCGCGTGACCGACTGCTGTCACGCGTCTCTCGCGTTAACCTTTGCAAGGTCGTGCCGGGCAGCGAGTCCCGGCACGACACTTGATCCTCTTACGCGTACAGCGGGTTGACCTTGTCGGCATCGATGCCGTACTTGGCGATGGCGTCAGCCACAACCTGCTTGTCTACCTCGCCGCGCTTGGCCAGTTCGGTCAGGGCAGCAACCACCACGTAGAATTCGTTCACTTCGAAGTGACGACGCAGGTTGGCACGGCTGTCGGAACGGCCGTAACCGTCGGTACCCAGCACGCGGTAGTTCTCGGTCGGTACGAAAGCACGCACCTGATCGGCGAAGGACTTCATGTAGTCGGTCGCAGCGATGGTGGCTTCGGAACCCAGTACCTGAGCGATGTACGGTACGCGAGCTTCGGCAGTCGGGTGCAGCATGTTCCAGCGATCCGCGTCCTGACCGTCACGAGCCAGCTCGTTGAAGGAGGTGACGCTGAACACATCGGAGCCGATGCCGTACTCGCTGGCCAGGATCTGGGCGGCGGTGCGCACGTGACCCAGGATGGAGCCACAACCCAGCAGCTGTACCTTTGCCTTGGTGCCGGCCACGGTTTCCAGCTTGTAGATACCCTTGCGGATGCCTTCCTCGGCGCCTTCCGGCATGGCCGGCATGGCGTAGTTCTCGTTCAGGGTGGTGATGTAGTAGAAGACGTTCTCCGGCTTCTCACCGTACATGCGACGCAGACCATCCTGTACGATCACCGCTACTTCATAGGCGTAGGACGGGTCGTAGGAGACGCAGTTCGGGATGGTGTTGGCCAGGATGTGGCTGTGACCATCTTCGTGCTGCAGACCTTCGCCGTTCAGGGTAGTACGACCGGAGGTCGCACCCAGCAGGAAGCCACGGGCTTGCTGGTCACCGGCTGCCCACGCCATGTCGCCGATCCGCTGGAAGCCGAACATGGAGTAGTAGATGTAGAACGGGATCATCGGGCAATCGTTGGTGCTGTAAGAGGTCGCAGCAGCCAGCCAGGAGGACATGGCGCCCAGCTCGTTGATACCGTCTTGCAGAACCTGACCCTGCTTGTCTTCCTTGTAGTAGGAGACGATGTCGCGGTCTTGCGGGGTGTACTGCTGACCGTGCGGGCTGTAGATACCGATCTGGCGGAACAGACCTTCCATACCGAAGGTACGGGCTTCGTCAGCCAGGATCGGGACGATGCGCTTGCCGATGGACTTGTCTTTCAGCATCACGTTCAGGGAACGCACGAACGCCATGGTGGTGGAGATTTCGCGCGCCTGTTCACCCAGCAGCGGACCGAAAGCATCCAGCGCCGGGATTTCCAGCTTGGTGGTGCTCTCGCGCAGACGGGTCGGTACATAGCCCTTCAGCGCCGCACGACGGGCGTGCAGGTATTTGTGCTCTTCGGTACCCTCTTCGATCTTCAGGTACGGCAGGGTTTCCAGCTGCTCGTCGGTGACCGGCAGGTTGAAACGATCGCGCAGGTGACGCACTGAGCCCAGATCCATCTTCTTGACCTGGTGCGCGATGTTCTTGCCTTCGGCCGCTTCACCCATGCCGTAACCCTTGATGGTCTTGGCCAGGATCACGGTCGGCTTGCCCTTGGTCGCCGCAGCCTTGGAGAAGGCGGCGAACAGTTTGCGAGGATCGTGACCACCGCGGTTCAGGGCGAAGATCTCCTCGTCGGTCATGTCTTTGACCAGCGCGGCGGTTTCCGGGTAACGGTTGAAGAAGTGCTCGCGCACGTAGCCGCCATCACGGGACTTCATGGTCTGGTAGTCACCGTCCACGGTCTCGTTCATCAGCTGGATCAGCTTGCCGGAAGTGTCTTTCTTCAGCAGCTCATCCCACTTGCGACCCCAGATCACCTTGGTGACATCCCAGCCGGCGCCGGAGAACAGGCCTTCCAGCTCGTTGATGACCTTGCCGTTGCCGACAACCGGGCCATCCAGACGCTGCAGGTTGCAGTTGACCACGAACACCAGGTTGTCGAGCTTTTCACGCACGGCAACGGTCAGCGCGCCCTTGGCTTCCGGCTCATCCATCTCGCCATCACCCAGGAAGGCGTAAACGGTCTGCTCGGAGCAATCCTTGATGCCACGGTCGGTCAGGTACTTCAGGAAGCGAGCCTGATAGATGGCGGCGATGGGGCCCAGACCCATGGAGACGGTCGGGAACTGCCAGAAGTCCGGCATCAGTTTCGGGTGCGGGTAGGAAGGGATACCCTTGCCATCCACTTCCTGACGGAAGTTGTCCAGCTGCTCTTCGGTCAGACGACCTTCGGCGAAGGCACGAGCATAGATGCCCGGGGAGATGTGACCCTGGAAGTAGACCAGGTCGCCACCGTCCTTCTCGCTGCGAGCGCGGAAGAAGTGGTTGTAGCAGACTTCGTAGATGGTCGCGGAAGAAGCGAAGGAAGACATGTGACCACCCAGGTCCAGGTCTTTCTTGGAAGCGCGCAGCACGATCATCATGGCATTCCAGCGGATGATGGCGCGAATGCGGCGCTCCATCTCCAGGTCGCCCGGGTAGTCCGGCTCTTCGCTGGACGGGATGGTGTTGATGTAATCGCGGTTTGCCTTGGCAGCCACGTCCACACCGCTTACGCGGGCTTTCTCGGCCAACTGTTCAAGGATGAACTGAGCGCGTTGCGGACCCTCTTCACGCAGCAGGGATTCCAGAGAGGCAAGCCACTCCAGCGTTTCTATCGGGTCCACATCGTTCTTCAGGATATCAGACATGGCTGGTTCCTATGTTGTTGTGATTGCACGGCATTGCACGGCGAAGGGCGCAAGCATTCGACAATAAAGCCTTGTGGGATTAGTTTTCCTGCTGACGGATCCGACGCATGGATCGCTGGATCCGGCTGTCTTCCCTCTGCATATCCAACAAGGTGTCCTCGATAAAGGCCAGATGCTCATGACAAGCTGCTCTGGCCCGCTCCGGAGCCCCCGAAAGAATAGCCTCGATCAGATTCGCGCGATGGCGACGTATCTTGGCTACCACTCCCGGGCGGCGATTCAAAATCTCGTTATTCTGCAGAATGTTCTGTTCGAGCATCGGGCTCATGGCCCGTAGCAGGTGCAGCAGCACCACGTTGTGGGACGCCTCGGCCACCGCCAGATAGAACTGGGTGACGGCTGCCGACTCGGCCACCAGCGAGCCCAGCTGGCCCGCCTCTTCGATGGTGGTTTGCACCTGACGAATACGCTCGAAATCAGACCCGGTTCCCCGCAAGGCCGCGTAGTAGGCACAAATGCCTTCCAGCGCGTGGCGAAACTCCAGCAGGTCATACTGGGCTTCCGGGTGGGTACTGAGCAGTTCGAACAGAGGATCGGCGATCCCCTTGCTCAGGGCATTCTGCACATAAGTGCCGCCGCCCTGACGGCGATAAAGCAATCCGCGCGCTTCCAGTCGCTGGATGGCTTCGCGCAGGGAGGGGCGCGATACCTGAAACTGGATGGCGAGTTCCCGCTCGGGAGGCAATTTCTGCCCCGGCTGCAGGCTGCCTTCCAGAATCATCTGTTCCAGCTCGGCGACAATGGAGTCGGCCAACTTGGGTTGCGTAATCTTGCGATAGGGCATGAGGCTACTTTGTTAAATTGGTATTACCAATTTTATGGATGGGGCGAAAATTAGCAGAGGCCTTTTGAAAAGTCCACTCAAAAGATGATCTGAGTCAAGAATCACCCCCACCACTTAAGGGGTAAAGCAGGGGAAACATGATTTAGCTCATAGAAAATGGTCTGACCAATATTCTTGACCTCGCTCACAAATAACATTTGCGCAACCAGAGACAAAAATGGCCTGCCAGATAGGCAAGCCATTGATTTTAAAATCCAAACTAAATTTGAATATTTACTTTAGCTGTTTAGTAACTGACGGTAGTAATCCCACTGGAAACTGGCTCCGGGATCCGTCTTGCGCCCTGGTGCGATATCGCAATGGCCGACAATATTTTCGTGGGTGATGGCCGGATAGCGCTCCGAGATGGCTCGGGTGAGCCCCGCCAGCGCCCGGTATTGAGCCTCGGTATAGGGGGTTTCGTCAGTCCCTTCCAGCTCGATGCCAATGGAGAAGTCATTGCATGCCTCCCTTCCCAGCCAGCTCGATACTCCCGCATGCCAGGCACGCTCGCCGAACGGCACATACTGCACCAGCTCGCCATCACGGCGGATCAGGCAATGAGCCGAGACCCGCAGCTGATGGATACCGGCAAAATAGGGGTGAGCCTCCGGGTCGAGTCGTCCCATAAAGAGATCGTCGATAAAGGGACCGCCAAACTCCCCAGGCGGCAAGCTGATGCCATGAACCACCAACAGGGAGATATCATCCGGCGCTGCCCGTTCGTTGTGATGGGGAGAAGGCACCCGGCGCGCCTGCTGGCACCAGCCTGCGGCATCGATAGAGAAACAAGGTTGCGAAGCGAGTTGAGTCATCGGCTACTCGAGTTGGCTGATAAATGGCGAGAAAACGAAGATACCTGATAGGCAATCCGGCACCAACTCACTGAATCCAAGGGAAATGGTATGTTAGGCTGAGTCATCTTCCGCTCGATATGGATGGGGTATGCAGCACACGGCACGCTGGATGTGGTTACTGGCCTGGCTCTCTTTGATGGGCCTGCTGACCCTCTATTTTCACTCCCGCAACCAACCAAGCGTCACCGCCAGCGGCGAGCTGTTGCTGCGGGCCGACCAGAGCGGCCACTATCGTCTGGAGGGTGCCATCAACGGCCAGCCGGTGCAACTGCTGCTCGATACCGGCGCCACCCGCATCACCATCCCGCAGCAGGTTGCCGAGCGCCTCGGCCTGACCGCTTATGGCAGCAGCCAGGTCAATACCGCCGCAGGGCAGATCCGGGTTGGCAACGGCACCATCGAAACGCTGGCGATGGGGCCATTGACCTTGTACGATCTGGCCATCTTTATCAATCCGGCGGCAGACGGTGACGAAGTGCTGGTTGGCATGAACGCCCTCGGTCGGCTGGAGCTGGTTCAAAAGGAGCGGCAACTGCTGCTCAGACCCTTGCAGGAATAAGGCATGTTTCAACAGGATGTCAGCCGCGCCGTGCGCGCCGCACTACTCGAAGATCTGGGCGATGCCCTCACCACGCTGGACCAACCGGACGCCAGCGCCGATATCACCGCCCAGCTGATCCCGGCGGATCGGATGGCCAGCGCCCGGGTGATCACCCGTGAAGCAGGCGTATTCTGCGGCCAGCCTTGGGTGGATGAAGTCTTCCTGCAACTGAAGGCCCAGCTCGGTGGCGAAGTGAAGGTGGAGTGGAAGGTGCAGGATGGCGAAGTGCTCTCCCCCAATCAGGAGCTGTTCCGCCTCCATGGCCCCGCCCGCCTGCTGCTGACTGGCGAGCGCAATGCCCTGAACTTTGTCCAGACCCTTTCCGGCGTCGCCACCCTCACCGCTCGCTATGTGGCAGAGCTGGAGGGCACTGACTGCCGTCTGCTCGACACCCGCAAGACCATCCCGGGGCTGCGCACCGCCCAGAAGTACGCGGTCACCTGTGGCGGCGGCAAGAATCATCGCATCGGCCTCTACGACGCTTACCTCATCAAGGAGAACCATATACTCGCCTGTGGCGGCATTGCCGAGGCAATTAGCGAGGCTCGTCATCTCAATCCGGGCAAACCGGTAGAGGTAGAAGTCGAAACGCTGGCAGAGCTGGAACAGGCGCTGGCGGCACACGCCGATATCGTGATGCTGGACAACTTCGACGTGACCATGATGCGGGAAGCGGTCTCCATCAATCAGGGCCGCGCCAAGCTGGAAGTCTCCGGCAATGTGACGCTGGACACCCTGGCCGAGTTTGCCGCCACCGGTGTCGATTTTATCTCGGTCGGGGCGCTGACCAAGCATGTACGGGCGCTCGATCTCTCCATGCGCTTTATCCAGCAGTGAGATTCACCCCGCAGGCCTGAGCAAATACTCGACCTAAGCGGATAAACAACTTGCAAAAGGCGCCATGGGCGCCTTTTCTTTATGCAGGATCCCTCAGCAAAGGAGTGTAATGACGGACCCGCTTTCACCCGTAACAAAGAGTCATAAGAAGCCACTTATTTTATGACTCGCATCAAGTTTTTGGTAAATGACATGAAAGTAGTTAACAAAGGCAGCAATCTCTGTTGCCACCCCTGACAGCTCGGATAAGATACTGACGTTCGGACGATTTTCTACCGACACTTCCCAGGAACCAAGGATAAAAGGATATTTCAAATGAAGAAACAATCGGGTTTTACCCTTATTGAACTGATGATCGTGGTCGCGATCGTGGCCATTTTGGCGGCGGTAGCGCTGCCGGCTTATCAGAACTACACCAAAAAAGCCAAGATGACAGAGTTGGTTGCAGCTACTGGTGGAGCAAAAACAGCAATTGAAGTATGTGTCCAAACCAAAGGTGAAGTCGCATGTACACCAGGGGAATTCGGTATTCCAGACTCAACCCCGGCACCAGCATCTGGTGCAGCAGCATCGTACACACCGTTGGCTGTAGACAAAGATGGCGGTACTGGTGAATACACCATAACTGCAGAGGCAAAAAACCTTAGCCCTATAACTGATGGCGTCCAAGTTAAGTTCACCAGTACCGGTGCAAAAGCACCTCCTATCAAATGGGCAGTCACCTGTGTACCAGGAACCTCTTCTGAAGAGCAAGCAGACATTGATGCATACTGCCCCAATTAATGACATCTAATCCCAATAGCGGCCTGGCGTTAAGCCTGGCCGCCTCTTCTCTGATAAGTGAAGAGGACTCCCAGCGCTATCTGAGCCAGGCCAAGGCTCAGCGCAAACCCTTTGTCACATTTCTGATAGAGAACGAGATCCTCGACAGCAAGGCGCTGGCGGATTTTTGCGAGCTGGAGTATGGGGTACCTCTGCTGGATCTTGCTGCCTTCGATTTGGCCGAGATCCCGCAGAAGTACCTCAATCAGAAGCTGATTGAGAAACACCATGTGCTGCCCATCTACACCCAGGGCCACACCCTCTATATCGCCATGTCGGATCCGACCAATGTCTCGGCGTTGGAGGACTTTGGCTTCAGCTTCGGTCTTCATACCGAAGCGCTGCTGGTGGAGGAGAACAAGCTCACCGCCGCCATCGGCAAACTGCTGGAGAGCGAAAATGACGCCCTCGGCATGGAGGATATCGACGAATCCGAAATTTCGGATCTCGAGGTCTCCGACGAGAACAGCCGGCTGGACGAGAGCGTCAATACTGCCGATGACGATGCTCCCATCGTCAAGTACATCAACAAGATCCTGATGGACGCCATCAAGCGCGGCGCCTCCGACCTGCACTTCGAGCCCTATGAGTTCAAGTATCGGGTGCGCTTTCGCATCGACGGCATTCTGCATGAAATTGCCACACCGCCGGTCAACCTCTCCAACCGCTTCTCCGCCCGCCTCAAGGTGATGGCGCGGCTCGATATCGCCGAGCGGCGGCTGCCACAGGATGGCCGCATCAAGTTGAAGCTGTCGCGCAACAAGTCGATGGATATGCGGGTCAACACCCTGCCCACCATGTGGGGGGAGAAGATCGTTATCCGTCTGCTCGACTCCTCGGCGGCACGCCTCAATATCGAGCAACTCGGCTTTGATGACCGGCAGAAGGCACAGTACCTGCGCGCCCTCTCCAAGCCACAAGGGATGATTCTGGTGACCGGCCCCACTGGCTCGGGCAAAACGGTCTCGCTCTATACCGGCCTCAATATTCTCAACACCACCGAGGTAAATATCTCCACTGCCGAAGATCCGGTGGAGATCAACCTGCCCGGCGTCAACCAGGTGCAGGTCAATCCCAAGGCGGGGCTCACCTTCGCCAGCGCCCTGCGCTCCTTCTTGCGGCAAGACCCGGATGTGGTGATGGTGGGTGAAATACGGGATCTAGAAACCGCCGAGATCGCCATCAAGGCGGCGCAGACCGGCCATCTGGTGCTCTCCACCCTGCACACCAACTCCGCCGCCGAGACCCTGACCCGGATGATGAACATGGGGGTTCCGGCCTTCAACATCGCCTCCTCGGTGACCCTGATCATGGCCCAGCGGCTGGCCCGTAAACTGTGCGACCACTGCAAAGCGCCGGAAGTGGTGCCGGAAGCCGAACTGCTGGAGCTGGGCTTTACGCCGCAGCAATTGGCAGCCGGACTGCGACTGTTCAAACCGGTCGGTTGCAAGGAGTGTTCCGGCGGCTACAAGGGACGGGTCGGCATCTACGAAATCATGCTGATGTCGGAGAACATCGCCAAATTGATCATGCAAGGGGCAAACTCCCTGCAAATCGCCGCTATCGCGCAGAAAGAGGGGATGCGAACCCTGCGTACCTCGGGACTGGAGAAAGCCCGGCTCGGGGTCACCAGTCTGGCCGAGGTCAACCGGGTCACCACCAACTGAGCCGCGTAGCGGAACGACCCGCCGGTTTGGTTGGCAGAACGCATCATTCGCCCACAAACTCGGTATGGATGGTAACCCGAGCGACAGAATAATCAGGTATTAAAGTGACCGGGCTGGCGCCAAGAAGGTACCACCCACCCTATCAGTACCCCGCAGGCATCAAGCCAGTCGGGCACCTTGACCAGGTTGGTGACGTGCAGAGCCAGGCTCTGACAACCAACCCCATTGCAGGATGCAAAGATGGCAACCCTAACGAAAAAGAACAATGCCCCCAAGAAAGTCTTCGCCTTCCGCTGGCACGGGGTTAATCGCAAGGGGCAGAAGGTCTCCGGCGAGCTGCAGGCCGACAGCATCAACACCGTCAAGACCGAACTGCGCAAGCAGGGGGTCAACGTCACCAAGGTGGCCAAGAAATCCCAGGGGCTCTTCTCCAAGGGTGGCGCCAAGATCAAGCCGATGGATATCGCCATCGTCTCACGCCAAATAACTACCATGCTCTCCGCCGGTGTACCGCTGGTACAGAGCCTGCAGATCATCGCCCGCAGTCACGAGAAAGCCTCGATGCGCGAGCTGATGGGGCAAATTGCCGCCGATGTGGAGACCGGCACCCCCATGTCGGAGGCGCTGCGTCGCCATCCTCTCTATTTCGATGATCTCTACTGCGATCTGGTGGAAGCCGCTGAGCAATCCGGTGCGCTGGAGACCATCTACGACCGTATCGCCACCTATCGGGAAAAGTCGGAAGCGCTCAAGTCGAAGATCAAGAAGGCGATGTTCTACCCCACCATGGTCATTCTGGTCGCCATCGTGGTCACCTCCATCCTGCTGCTGTTCGTCATTCCGCAGTTCGAGGATATCTTCAAGAGCTTTGGTGCCGAGCTGCCGGTGTTCACCCAGTTTGTTATCGGCATCTCCCGCTTTATGCAGAACTGGTGGTATGTCTTCTTTGGTGGCACAGCCCTTGGCATCTTCCTTTACGTGCGGGCCTGGCGGGCCTCCCAGAAGGTGAAAGACAATACCGACAAGTTCGTCCTCACCATTCCGGTGGTCGGGATGATCCTGCACAAGGCGGCGATGGCTCGCTTTGCCCGTACTCTGTCAACCACCTTCTCCGCCGGTATTCCGCTGGTGGATGCGCTGATTTCGGCGGCTGGCGCCTCGGGCAACTATGTCTATCGCACCGCGGTCATGGCGATCCGCAACGAGGTAGTGGCCGGTATGCAGATCAACGTGGCGATGCGCACCGTCGATCTCTTCCCCGACATGGTGATCCAGATGGTGATGATCGGTGAGGAGTCCGGCGCCATCGATGATATGCTCTCCAAGGTCGCCACCATCTTCGAACAGGAGGTGGATGATCTGGTCGATGGCCTCACCAGCCTGCTGGAACCCCTCATCATGGTGGTGCTCGGGGTGCTGGTCGGCGGCATGGTTATCGCCATGTACCTGCCCATCTTCAAGCTGGGCGACGTGGTAGGCTGATTTATCAGGGCGTGGCACCACAACCATGCCCTCCCCCCAATTCAATAACTGACGGTTGGTTATGACACTTCTTCTCGAGCTGGCTCACAGCTTGCCCTGGCTCTACTTCTCGCTGGTTTTTCTCTTCTCCCTGATGATCGGCAGTTTCCTCAATGTGGTTATCCACCGCTTGCCCATCATGCTGGAGCGAGAGTGGCAGGCCGAGTATCACGGCTACTTTGCCCCCGATGAGGAGGCCGCTGCGCCAGAGCGCTACAACCTGATGGTTCCGCGCTCCGCATGCCCTCACTGTGGCCACGCCATCACTGCGCTGGAGAACATCCCGCTGTTGAGCTGGATCTGGCTCAAAGGGCGTTGCCACGACTGTCAGGCCCCCATCTCGGCCCGCTATCCGCTGGTAGAGCTGCTGACAGCCCTGCTCTCGGTGGCCGTTGCCATGGTCATAACACCGGGCTGGGGGACGCTGGCCGCCCTGTTGCTGACCTGGGTGCTGGTCGCCCTCACTTTTATCGATCTCGACAAGATGTTACTGCCCGACCAGCTCACCCTGCCACTGCTGTGGGGTGGGCTGCTGTTCAACCTGGCAGGCGGCTTCGTGCCGCTGGCGGATGCCGTGATCGGCGCCATGGCGGGCTATCTGGTGCTCTGGAGCCTCTACTGGGCTTTCAAACTGCTCACTGGCAAGGAGGGGATGGGCTATGGCGACTTCAAGCTGCTGGCGGCGCTGGGCGCCTGGCTCGGCTGGCAGGCGCTGCCCATTATTTTGCTACTCTCATCCCTGGTCGGCGCCGTGATCGGCATCAGCCTGATCGCCTTGCAAAAACATCATCAGGGCAAGCCCATCCCCTTCGGCCCCTACCTCGCCATCGCCGGCTGGATTGCGCTGCTATGGGGCGATACCATCACCCGCTGGTATCTCTCTACCCTGATTTGAGCAAGAGGCCCCCATGTATGTAGTTGCTATCACAGGTGGTATCGGCAGCGGCAAGACCACTATCGCCAATCAGTTTGCCGCGCTGGGTATCGAGGTGGTGGATGCCGATGTGATCGCCCGCGAAGTGGTCGAGCCGGGCACCCCGGCCCTTGCCGCCATCGCCGACCATTTTGGCCCTGATGTGATTGAACCTAGCGGTCAACTCGACCGTCGTGCCCTGCGCGAGCGGGTCTTCAGCGACCCGCAGGCCAAGGGGTGGCTCAATGCCCTGCTCCATCCGCTCATTCGCAGCGAAATGCTGCGCCAGTGTGCCGCGGCCAGTTCTCCTTACTGCCTGCTGGTGGTGCCGCTGCTGGTGGAGAACAAACTCACTGGCCTCGCCAACCGGGTGCTGGTGATCGATGTGGATGAAGCCACCCAGATTGAGCGCACCTGCCGCCGTGATGGGGTATCGGCCGAGCAGGCCCGTGCCATCATCGCGGCCCAAGCGAGTCGGGTGGAACGCCTCGCCGCGGCGGATGATGTCATCGAAAACCACAATGGTAGCGAAATGGCGATTAAAACGCGGATTTTGGCGCTGCACGAGACATATCTGGCAATTGCCTCTCAACAAGCCCGCCAAGTGTGAGTACACTAGGCCGGTTTATGGCTGGCCAGGATTAGGCATGATTTACGATTTCCCCCTCAATGAAAAAAGCCGGACCTATCTTCGTCTGGAGTCCCTGTTTTCCCAGATCCGCGACAATCTGGAGAGTGAACAATCCTGGGCACATATCGCCTTCTTCAAAGGGCTGTTCGATCTGCAGGAGTTGCTGGAGCGTGGTGACCTGCGCGCCGACCTCATCAAGGATCTGGAGCGTCTCGGCCAGCGTCTGAGTCACTGGGCCAGCCTGCCCGATGTCGATCTGGAGCAGATCAAACTGATGCAGCAAGAGAGCAGCCAGCTCTCCCGCAACCTGCTCAACTCGCCACGCCCGGGTGCCCGCCTGAAAGAGGATCGTCTGCTCGGCTCCATCCGCCAGCGCTTCTCCATCCCGGGTGGTCTGTGTGCCTTTGACGTGCCGCAGCTGCACCACTGGCTCGGCACCCCGGCCATCACCCGTCACCAGCAGATGCAGGGCTGGCTGAGCGATATCAACCTGCTGATGAATGCCATCACTCTGCTGCTGCGCCTGTGGCGTGAATCAGGCAGCTTCAGCGAGCAGGTTGCCAGCAACGGTTTCTTCCAGGACACCGCCGAGAGCGCCGAGCTGATCCGCATCAAGCTGCCGGGCAATCTGTTCTGCTACCCGACCCTGAGCGGCCACAAGAACCGCTTCGCCCTGCGCTTTCTGCCCACCGCAGAACAGCCGATTGGCGACGTGCCGTTCCAGCTCGCCTGCTGCTAAGGAGCGCTTATGGTCACCAAGGTAAAGTGCCCGACCTGTCAGAGCGAAGTGGAGTGGGGCCCGCAGAGTCCGTTCCGCCCCTTCTGCAGCAAGCGCTGCCAGCTGATCGATCTCGGCGAATGGGCCGATGAAGAGAAGCGCATCCCGGGGGAGATCAACCCGGATCTGCTGCCGGAGCCGGAAGAGGGCGATCAGTGGCTATAAGCCCTTGGTCACTCACCTCCGCAATATGAAAAAAGGGCCGATTGGCCCTTTTTTCATACTTGTTGATTGCTGCCGGCTCACGCCAGCAGACCCTGTAGCCGCGCTACAATCGGGCCATTGGCATCGGGGAAGTGGTAGTTGTGCAGCTCGGCCACCGGCACCCACAGACACTCCTGCCCCTCTTTGCCGAACGGCTCACCGCTGAAACGGGTCACCTTCCAGATATCCAGCAACACCTGCTTCTCGGGGTAATCGTGCTGCAGTTCCATAAAGGGGGCACAATCCAATACCCGGATGCCGATCTCTTCCCACAGCTCCCGATCCAGCGCGGTGAGCAGATCCTCACCGGACTCCACCTTGCCACCGGGAAACTCCCAGCGATCCCCCTGATGGCGATCGGAGGAGCGCCTGGCGATGAAGATATCGCCCCGTTCATTCTCGATGACGCCAACCGCCACCCAGATCCGTTTTTTCTGTTCCATCTTGGTACCTTTACACGCGATACATGACCGGGCCGTTCGATGCGCCCAACCTCTGGCTGGGTGAACGACCGATAATGCCTGATATCCGATAATCCTTTGCAAAGTGGCGCCACTACTGTGACTTCGCCACCTTCTGACAAAAACAAGGCGGGCACTTGGCCCGCCTGTTATGGCATAGCGTCGATCAGGTCAACTGACCGTGGCAGTGCTTGTACTTCTTGCCAGAGCCGCACGGGCAGGGATCGTTGCGACCGACCTTCTGCTCGTCACGTACGAAGGTGGTATGCCCCTCTTCGCCTGCGGCCTGTTCATCGGCCAGCTGGCTCTCAGCGGCGGCGTGGGTATAGGTGCGGGGAGCGGCTTCCGCCTGCTGGCGTTGCTGCTCTTCCATCGCTTCCACATCGCGCTCCTGCACCTGAACACGGCTCAGGATGCTGACCACGTCGCGCTTGAGGGTTTCCAGCATCTGGGTGAAAAGATCGAAGGATTCGCGCTTGTACTCCTGCTTGGGGTTCTTCTGGGCGTAACCGCGCAGATGGATGCCCTGACGCAGGTGATCCATGGCCGCCAGATGTTCTTTCCAGAGGCCATCCAGAGTTTGCAGCATCACTGCCTTCTCGAAATTGCGCAGCACCTCTTTGCCGACCAGCTCTTCCTTGTGGGCATAGAGCTTGGTGGCTTCGTCCAGAATGCGCTCGCGCAGCTTCTCTTCATACAGCTTGTCATCTTCCGCCAGCCACTGTTGCAGCGGCAGATCCAGCGCGAAGTCCGCCTTCAGGCGTGCTTCCAGACCCGGCACGTCCCACATCTCTTCCAGAGACTGGGGCGGGATGTATTCGTCGATCACCGCGCCGTAGACGTCGTCACGGATAACGTGGATGGTCTCGGAGATGTCGCTGGTATCCAGCAGCTCATTGCGCTGCTCGTAGACCACCTTGCGCTGGTCGTTGGCAACGTCATCAAACTCCAGCAAGCTCTTGCGGATATCGAAGTTGCGACCTTCCACCTTGCGCTGGGCGTTTTCGATCGCCTTGGTGACCCACGGGTGCTCGATGGCTTCACCCTCTTCCATACCCAGCTTCTTCATCATGCCGGTCACGCGATCGGAGGCGAAGATCCGCATCAGTGTATCTTCCATGGAGAGGTAGAAACGGGATGAGCCCGGGTCACCCTGACGACCGGAACGGCCGCGCAGCTGGTTATCGATACGGCGGGACTCGTGACGCTCGGTACCGATAATGTGCAGACCACCGGCGGCCAGCACCGCATCGTGACGCACCTGCCAGGCGGCTTTCAGCTCGGCAATCTGCTCGCTGGTCGGGTTCTCCAGCTTGGCAATCTCTGCCTGCCAGTTACCGCCCAACACGATGTCGGTACCACGACCGGCCATGTTGGTCGCGATGGTGACCGCACCAGTCTGACCGGCCTGGGCAACGATCTCCGCTTCCATGGCGTGGAACTTGGCGTTCAGCACCTTGTGCGGGATCTTCTCCTTGGTCAGGATGCCTGAGAGCAGCTCGGAGTTCTCGATAGAGACAGTACCAACCAGTACAGGCTGGCCCTTGGCCACACACTGACGGATATCTTCGATGATGGCGGCATACTTCTCATTGGCGGTCAGGTAGACCAGATCGCCCATGTCCTTGCGCACCATTGGCTTGTTGGTCGGGATAACCACGGTATCCAGGCCATAAATCTGCTGGAATTCAAAGGCTTCGGTATCTGCAGTACCTGTCATCCCCGCCAGCTTGTTATAGAGACGGAAGTAGTTCTGGAAGGTGATGGATGCCAGCGTCTGGTTCTCGTTCTGGATCTTCACCCCTTCCTTCGCTTCAACGGCCTGATGCAGACCATCAGACCAGCGACGACCCGGCATGGTACGACCGGTGTGCTCGTCAACGATGACGATCTCGTCTTTCTGGACGATGTAGTCGACGTTGCGCTCGAACAGGGTGTGAGCACGCAGACCCGCATTGACGTGGTGCAGCAGGCTGATGTTGGAGGCGGAGAACAGGGAGTCGTTCTCATCCAGCAGCCCCTCTTTCTTGAGCAGCTCTTCCACGAAGATCTGACCGTTTTCGGTCAGCAGTGCCTGACGGTTCTTCTCGTCCACCGTGTAGTGACCGTCACCGGTGTACTCTTCGGTGTCTTCCTTGTCCTGCTTGACCAGCAGCGGGATCAGCTTGTTGACGCGAATATAGAGCTCTGAGCTGTCTTCGGCCGGGCCGGAGATGATGAGCGGAGTACGGGCTTCATCGATAAGCACCGAGTCCACCTCATCCACCAGCGCGTAGTTGAGCGGACGCTGTACGCGCTGTTCGGGCGAGAACGCCATGTTGTCGCGCAGGTAGTCAAAACCGAATTCGTTGTTGGTACCGTAGGTGATGTCGGCGGCGTAGGCGTCACGCTTCTGGGATGCGTCCATACCGGGCACGTTGCAATCGACAGTCATGCCGAGGAAGGCGAACAGCGGACGGTTCGCTTCCGCATCACGCTTGGCCAGGTAGTCGTTCACCGTCACGACGTGGACGCCACGGCCGCTCAGGGCGTTCAGGTAAGCTGGCAGGGTGGCGGTCAGGGTTTTACCTTCACCGGTTTTCATTTCCGCGATGCGGTTGGAGTTCAGCACCATACCGCCGATCAGCTGCACGTCAAAGTGACGCATGCCGAACACCCGCTTGGAGGCTTCACGCACGGTCGCGAACGCTTCCGGCAGCAACTGCTCCAGGGTCTCACCCTGCTCGATACGCTGACGATATTCAGCCGTTTTGGCCTGCAATTCGGCATCGGAGAGAGCCTCGAACTGCGGCTCCATGGCATTGATCTGTTTTACAATTTTGCGCAAAGCCTTGAGCGTTCTGTCGTTCCGGCTGCCGATAATCTTGGTAAGCAGTGTGCTAATCATGGGTACCAACTATTTCTGGTTATAAAAGCGTTCCGTCACTGGAACCTGAAGAAAAAAACCTAACCCCGTCTGGCACTGAGAAAGCGTGCGGGGTTGACCTGACGACCGTCTTTCAACACTTCGTAATGCAGATGGACCCCGGTCGCGCGACCGGTGCGTCCCATCAAGGCAATCTTCTGACCCTGATCAACCAGGGTGCCCACCTCGACCAGCAACTTGGAGTTGTGGGCATAGCGGGTGACCAGGCCATTGCCGTGATTAATCTCCACCATATTGCCAAATTCCGGATGACGGCCCGCCCAGCTGACAATGCCGGGCCCGGTGGCCAGAATCGGGGTTCCGGGTTTGCCACGGAAATCGACCCCTTTGTGCATCTTGGCACGCCCGTTGAACGGATCGACCCGTCCACCAAACCCGGACGAGACCCAAACTCGCTCCTGTTTGACTGGCGTGCCGGAAATAAAACCGGCATCGGTGATATGGTGATTCATGATGAAAGATTCAAGTACCGACAGCTGCTCTTCACGGCTACTGAGCTGCTGGCTGAGGTGTTTCATCGAGGCTTGCAGCTCGTTGAGGCTCACTTCCAGCTCTTCATCATAAGAAGGGCCGCCCATGGGGGGCAGCTCTTTGAAATTGAACTCGTCGGGATCGAGATCGGCCTGCTCGGTCAATCGTTCGCCGAGGGCATTGAGACGGCCAAGCTGGCCCTGCATGGTGCCTACCTGAGCAGCCAGCATTGCCAACTGTTCACGGGCTTCGTCGCCACTCTGGTCGACGGACTGTTGCTCGGCAACGGCAAGCGCCACTTCCAGCGCCTCCATTTTCTGGTGCCAGCTCTGCCAGAGCCAACCACCACCAAGGGCCAACAGGGAGAAGAGAATACCGCCGACCCAGGCCAGACGTTGTTTGGGCAGGTGCAACTTGCGTCGCTGCTTGCCGTGGAGGATCAGGGTAATGCTCATAGAAATCAGTCTGCTCGGTCAGGTGCGGCCAGGAGCCTGCACGGGAAATAAAACCGGGAGATAATCGGTATTAAAGGATGGAGTAAACAAATGACGGAACGTCGGTGCGGAGAGAGGACCGACGTTCCGTTGCACAGCTATCAGGCCAGAACCAGACCGTTATCGTAGTAAGCGATAGGCGCTTTGTCGCCCTCACCCTCGAAGGTCACCAGTTCCCAAGCCTCCTGCTCGGCCAGCAAGGCACGCAGCAGCTTGTTGTTCAGGGCATGTCCGGTCTTGTAGGCACGGAACTCACCGATGATGCTTCGGTTACACATATAGAGGTCACCGATCGCGTCCAGCATCTTGTGCTTGACGAACTCGTCCTCATAACGCAAACCGTCTTCGTTCAGCACCCGATAGTCGTCCAGTACCACGGCATTTTCCAAGCTTCCGCCCAGCGCCAGGTTCTGGGAACGCAGGTACTCGATATCACGCATGAACCCGAAGGTACGGGCACGGCTGATCTCTTTCACGAAGGAGGCACCGGAGAAATCCAGTACGCAACGCTGATTGCGCCCTTCAAAGACAGGATGCTGGAAATCGATCTCGAGATCCATCTTGAAGCCGTTGCGATAGGGGTGGAATTCCGCCCACTTGTCGCCGTCTTCAACCCGGATGCTCTTCTTGATCCGCACAAACTGCTTGGCAGCATTCTGCTCACGGATCCCGACTTCCTGCAGCAGGTAGATAAAGGGATGCGCACTGCCATCCATCACCGGGATCTCGGGCGCGTCAACCTCAACGTAGAGGTTGTCGATCCCCATCCCGGCCAGCGCGGCAGAGAGGTGCTCAATGGTAGAGACACGGACACCGGCTTCGTTGACCAGAGCGGTACAGAGCACGGTATCGCGCACCTGATCGGCATTGGCTGGCAGCTCCACCACAGGATTCAGGTCGGTACGCAAGTAAACGATCCCTGTGTTCACAGGCGCCGGACGGAACGTCATAGTGACTTTCCGGCCCGAATGCAGGCCGACACCAGTCGCCTGTACACTCGTTTTCAAGGTTCTTTGTCTAATCATGGGTGTACCCTAAACAGCTTAAAATCCGGACCAGATGGTCGTTGGCAGGCCATCTTAGCACATTCCTTGAACAACAAACAAACGAGAGCCATAAGAGGCTTAGTCAGCTTGCTTGCGCAGGAACGCCGGAATATCCAGGTAATCCGGTTCACGACGAGCTTGCGGCTCGGCGTTGACCACCTTGGCCGGGGCTTCGTCCATCACGCGGCCTTGCATCATGTCGCTAACCAGCGGCTGACGCACCGGGCGCTCTTGCACCTGGCTGCTCTTGACTAGCGTGATGTCCGGCTTGCGCTCGGCACCGATACCGGTAGCAACCACGGTCACACGCAGTTCGTCGTGCATTTCCGGATCGATTACGGTACCCACAACTACAGTGGCGTTCTCGGAAGCGAAGGCCTTGACCGCGTTACCCACGGTTTCGAACTCTTCGATGGTCATGTCCATACCGGCGGTGATGTTGACCAGGATGCCACGGGCACCGGCCAGATCCACATCTTCCAGCAGCGGGCTGGAGATGGCTTTCTCGGCCGCTTCTTCAGCACGGTCATCACCGGAGGCGGAGCCGGTACCCATCATGGCGGTACCCATTTCACGCATCACGGTACGCACGTCCGCAAAGTCGACGTTGATCAAGCCCGGACGGGTGATCAGCTCGGCAATGCCCTGTACCGCGCCAAGCAGTACATCGTTGGCCGCCTTGAAGGCATCCAGCAGGGAGATACCGCGACCCAGCACCTTCAGCAACTTGTCGTTGGGGATGGTGATCAGGGAGTCGACATTCTTGGAGAGCTCTTCGATACCGTGCGCGGCGAAGCCCATCCGCTTCTTCCCTTCGAAGGAGAACGGCTTGGTCACCACAGCAACGGTCAGGATGCCCATCTCGCGTGCCACTTCGGCCACGATCGGCGCAGCACCGGTACCGGTACCACCGCCCATACCGGCAGCGATGAACACCATGTCGGAACCGGTCAGCAGCTCACGCAGCGCTTCGCGATCTTCCATGGCCGCATCACGACCCACTTCCGGATTGGCGCCGGCACCCAGACCCTTGGTGATGCCACCGCCGATCTGCAGGGTAGTGTTGGCGCTGGAGTTACGCAGTGCCTGGGCGTCGGTGTTGACGGTAATAAACTCAACACCCTCAATATTTTGACGAACCATGTGCTCGACAGCGTTACCGCCGCCGCCACCTACACCGATCACTTTAATGACGGCTTCGTCAGTGTGGCTATCCATAAATTCAAACATGTTGTCTCTCCGCTTTATTTGCCTGACTCAGCAAAATTCTTAGAACTCGCCACGCAGCCAGTTGCTAACCCGTTTGACCAGGCCACCGACGCTTGCCTTGGCGGCATATTCTTTGTTGCTACCTGTGGCTTGATGGGTGCGGCCATATTGCAGCAACCCGACCGCAGTCGAGTACACCGGTGCCTGCACGTAATCACTCAAACCACGTATGTTCATGGGCTCTCCCACCCGGACCTGGCTCTGGAAGATCTGCTCTGCACACTCCACAATGCCTTCAATCTGGGCAGCGCCGCCGGTCAAGACCACACCGGCTGCCAGCTGATGCTTGACCCCCTGCGCTTTCAACTCGCTTTGTACCCGCACCAGCTCATCATTCACCATGGAGAGCAACTCGGTGTAACGGGGCTCAATCACTTCAGCCAGTGTCTGCCGTTGCAGGCTGCGCGCCGGGCGACCGCCGACACTGGGTACTTCAATATTGTCTTCCTTGCTGACCAGACGACCGAGGGCGCAACCGTAGCGCACCTTGATCGCTTCCGCGTCGAGCGGCGGCGTGCCGAAGGCGTAGGCGATGTCGCTGGTCACAGTGCTGCCAGCATACGGGATCACCTTGGTGTGGCGCAGGGCACCGCCGGTAAACAGCGACATATCCATGGTACCGCCACCGATGTCCACCACGCAGACCCCCAGCTCTTTCTCGTCTTCGGTCAACACCGCATAGCTGGAGGCCAGCGCGGAGAAGATCAGTTGATCGACTCGCAGACCCACTTTCTCGACACACTTCTCGATGTTGCGAGCCATGTCGTTGTGGCAGGTGATCAGGTGAACCTTGGCAGCCATCCGTACACCGGAGAGGCCGACCGGATTCTTGATCCCTTCCTGATAATCGATGGCAAACTCCTGAGGCAGCACATGCAGCACCCGCAGCTCGTCGGAGAGGCGAACCGACTTGGCGGTGTGGATCACGTTGTCCACATCCTCCTGGGTCACCTCTTCATCGGAGATGGGCACCATACCGGTCTCGTTGCGGCAGTCGATATGCTTGCCGGACAACCCCAGATAGACCGAGCTGATCTGGCAATCTGCCATCATCTCGGCCTCTTCCACCGCGCGGCGCAGTGACTTGACCACGGAGTCGAGGTCATTGACCCCGCCCTTCTCCATTCCGCGAGAAGCGTGACTGCCCATACCGATGACGTTCAGTTCACCGTCCGGCAATACTTCCCCGACCAGAACCGCCACCTTGGTTGTGCCGATATCCAGTCCGACAATCAAATTCCTATCTGCGGTGTTGGTCATGCACTTTCTCTTCGCTCTTCTTCCAGCCAACTGCCATTCCGGTGTCGTATCGAAGATCCACGTAAGCGACTTGCGCACGGGGTTCGATAACCGGGAAGGCATCGATAAACCGCTGCAGCCGGAGCGCAATGTCATTGCGTCCCAGGAACAGCTTGATATTGCCATCCAGGGTCAGTTCCCAGGCATGGCGGGGGGTCAGATTCACCCCCAGCAACTTGTATCCCTTGGCAGCCAGTTGCGACTCGTACTGCCGACTCTCTTTCAACACCCGGGCAGCCTGGTCATCCGGCCCTGACAGCTGCAACAGCGGCGTCTTGACCCGATCCGGGGCACTGAATACCTTGCCCTTGGTGTTGACGAAGCGGTTGCCATTCCAGCGCGCCGCCACATCTTGTTCCGTGAGGTAGATCTTGATCTTGTTCGGCCACTTCTTGCGTACCGAGACCGAGGCCACCCATGGCAAGGCATTGAGCCTTGCCTGCAATTCGTTGACGTCCAATTCGAAGAAGTTGCGCAGCTCGGCGCCATCCAGCACGGCCATCCGCAGTTCTTCGGTTTGCAAATACTGGTGTTGCCCCTGCAGCAACAGCTCGCTCATGGGCAACCGGTTGGCATCTGTCAGCCAACCTTTAACATCCAGCGCCGTCCGGTAGCAGCCCCATATCACCAGCAGGAAAAACGCTACCCCTGCGATGAAGCCACCCTTGGTGCGCCCCTGTGCCCTTGCCTCCACCCGATCGATCCCCGTGTAACGCGCTAAACCGGCCTTTGACAGACCGGTTCGCCATTATATAGGCCCCGGCTTGGCGGTCAAAATACTCATTGGGCCCTCAGGCGCCAGATTTCATGCTATCTATGCTCAATTTCATCTCTCCGAGACGACGGGCCAGTGCCCCGACGTTCCCGGCGCCTTGAGTCAACACCAAGTCCCCCTCGCCGACCAGGTCGGCCAGCACGGCTGGCACGTCATCTGGCGTAGCGACGAAGATGGGTTCCAAGTTGCCGCGCGAGCGAATGGAGCGGCACAGTGCCCGTCCATCAGCGCCCGGGATCGGCTCCTCACCGGCAGCATAAACCTCCAGCATCACCAGCACGTCTACCTTGGAGAGCACATCGGCGAAGTCCTCGTAGAGGTCGCGGGTACGGGTATAACGGTGCGGCTGGAACACCATCACCAGACGCTTCTCGGGCCAACCGGCACGGGCGGCGTTGATGGTGACCTTCACTTCGCTCGGGTGGTGACCGTAATCGTCCACCAGCATCGCCTTGCCGCGACCGGTTTCAAACTCGCCATACTGCTGGAAGCGACGACCGACCCCTTCAAATTTGGCCAGTGCAGAGATGATGGCCTCATCGCTGACACCGTCCTCTGTCGCGACAGCTATCGCCGCGGCAGCGTTCAATGCGTTGTGAATACCCGGCAAATTGAGGGTCACCTGCAGCTCACCCGCCTCTTTGCGGCGAACACGGAAGCAGCTGTGGTTGGTGGTCTGGACAAAATCCAGCACCTGCACATCCGCATCGTCAGAGAGACCGTAGGTCAAGGTCGGACGGGCAATCTCGGGCAACATGCCACGGATCACCGGATCATCGATGCAGACCACCGCCAGTCCGTAGAAGGGCAGATTGTGCAGAAACTCGATGAAGGTGGCCTTCAGCTTGGAGAAATCACCGCCGTAGGTATCCATGTGATCCGCTTCGATGTTGGTCACGATAGAGACCATCGGCTGCAGATGCAGGAAAGAGGCGTCGCTCTCGTCCGCTTCTGCAATCAGGTAACGGCTGCTGCCCAGGCGGGCATTGGTGCCGGCACTGTTGAGCAGGCCACCGATGACGAAGGTCGGATCGCGGTCGGCTTCGGCATAGATGCTCGCCACCAAACTGGTGGTGGTGGTCTTGCCGTGGGTACCGGCGATGGCGATACCGTGGCGGAAACGCATCAGCTCGGCCAGCATCTCGGCACGGCGCACCACCGGGATCCGCAGTTCGCGGGCAGCCAGCAGCTCCGGGTTGTCCTGCTTGATGGCAGTAGAGACCACCACCACGCTGGCACCCTCAACGTGTTCGGCACTGTGGCCGACGAAGATATGGGCGCCCAGTCCGGCCAACCGCTCGGTCACGGCGTTGCGAGCCAGATCAGAACCCGTTACCTGATACCCTTCGTTGGCAAGCACTTCGGCGATCCCGCCCATACCGGCACCACCGATGCCGATAAAGTGGATGCGACGCACGCGGCGCATTTCGGGGATCACAGTACGCAGTTTTGCCAGTTCAACCTTGGTCATAATCGTCTCTTTAGTCTGCCGCAGGCCATGTGCCGTCAAAGCACGGCTGCACGGCGGCATCAATACATACAGGTACAAGGCTGCACGGTGTCACCGCTGCAACCTTGCTCATCAATCTTTACCACGCTGCCCGGTTGCGAGCTGTTTGCACTCATCGGCAACCCGCTCGGCCGCATCGGTGATGGCGACGCGGCGAGCCGCTTTCGCCATGTTAAACAGAGTCTCCCGGCGACCAGCCAGCCAGGTCAGGCGAGCCGCCAGTGAAGCGGTGTTCAGCTCGGACTGGGGCAGAAACTCGGCCGCACCGCCGTCGACCAGGGTCAGGGCGTTACGGGTCTGGTGATCATCCACCGCATGGGGCAGCGGCACGAAAATGGCGGCCACACCGGCGGCAGCCACTTCGGAAACAGTCAGCGCACCGGCACGGCAGACCACCAGGTCGGCCCAGGCGTAGGCGCTGGCCATATCCTTGATAAATTCGCTCACCTCGGCATTGATGCCGTGCTGGACATAGGCAGCAGAGACAGTCTCGGCATTGCCCTTGCCACACTGGTGACGCACTTCAATGGGCACGCCGGATGCCGCCACCGCAGCAGGTACCTGCTCGTTGAGCACCCGCGCCCCCAGACTGCCACCCACGATCAGCAGATGCAGTGGCTCATCTCCGCTGCGCAGTTGCGGATCCGGCAGAGCGACCACTTCGGGACGCACTGGATTGCCCACCACGGCGGTGCGACGGCTCGGCGCGAAGGCGCCCGGAAATGCCATCAAGACCCGCCTGGCGATACGGGCCAGCAGCTTGTTGGTCATGCCTGCAGCAGCATTTTGCTCATGGAGCAGCAACGGGATGCCGGAGAACCAGGCCGCCACGCCACCCGGGCCGGAAGCAAAACCGCCCATGCCGAGCACCACATCAGGACGAACGGTCTTGAGCACCTGACGCGCCTGCAGGATCGATTTGATGATGCGATAGGGCGCAACCAGCAGTCGCTTGATGCCGTTGCCACGCACCCCCTGAATATCGATGAAGGAGATGGGATAACCGTGGGCGGGCACCAGCTCCGCCTCCATCCGGTCGGCAGTGCCGAGCCAGTGGACAGTCCAGCCCTGGGCCTTCAGGCGATCGGCCACGGCCAGACCGGGGAACACATGCCCACCGGTACCACCCGCCATCACCAACAGAGTCTTGCTCACTAAACCTCCCGCACGCGCGCCTGGGCTGTCGCCTGACGCAACTCAAAATCGATTCGAATCAACATGCTCACCGCCACCGACATGATGATGAGACTGGAACCACCGTAACTGACCAGCGGCAGGGTCAAGCCCTTGGTCGGCATCATGCCGCTGGCCGCGCCGACGTTGACGAAGGTCTGGAAGCTGAACCAGATGCCGATGCCGATCGCCAGATAACCGTCATAGAGCCGCTCTGCCACCAGCGCGCGATGCCCCAGCTTGAGCGCCTTGACCGCCAACGCAAAAATCAGGAACAGGGCGCCCAGCACCCCGACGTACCCCAGCTCTTCACCGAGGATCGCAAACACGAAGTCAGTGTGCGCTTCCGGCAAGTACTCCATCTTCTGGATAGAGTTGCCAAGCCCTTCGCCAAACCAGCTGCCACGGCCAAACGCCATCAACGACTGGGTCAACTGGTAGCCGCTGCCGAACGGATCGGCCCAGGGATCCATAAAGGAGGTCACCCGCCGCATCCGGTAGGGCTCGACGATGATCAGCATCACCACAGAGCCGAGGCCCGCGCCGATCAGGGTCAAAAACTGTCCCAGTCGGGCACCGGCCAGAAACAGCATGCCGAACGAGGTAACGAACATCACCACGGTGGAACCCAGGTCAGGCTGCAACAGCAGCAAGACCGCCAGCACCCCGAACACCGCCAGCGGTTTCAGGAAGCCGATCCAGGCTTCACGCACTTCGCTCTGGCGCCGCACCAGATAGCCGGCCAGATAGACAAACAGCGCCAGCTTGCCAAACTCGGCAGGCTGCAGGTTGAAGGGGCCGAGCGGCAACCAGCGCACCGCACCGTTAACGTTTCGGCCCACCAGCAGCACCAGCACCAGCATCAAGATCGCCAGCAGCAGCATGGGGCCGTTGTGCTGTTGCCAGCGCGCCATCGGCACCTGCAACACAAACCAGGAGATACCGAGCGCCATCACCAGAAACAGGGCGTGACGCTTCACAAACATGAAGGGGTCATCCCCCAGCGCAATCCCTTCGGGGATCGACGCCGAGGCCACGATGACCACCCCGACCGCCATCAGGGAGAGCGCCAGCAGTACCAGCTGCCGATCGTAGAGACCGGCAGGACGCGCCGGTAACAACCAGCGCTGGAACAGACCTGCTGCTGCGCGAAGGGCGTTCATAGTGCCAGCACCATCTCGGTGAAACGATCGCCGCGCACCTCGAACGACTTGAACTGATCGAGGCTGGCACAGGCTGGCGCCAGCAGCACCCAGTCACCGGGCTTGGCATCGGCCGCCGCTTTGGCAACCGCAGCGGCCAGGTCGGCCACCCGTTCGGTCTGCTCGCCCAGTGCCAGCAGTACCTCGGCATCCTGACCGAAGCAGTACATGTGATCGATCTGGTTGCCCAGCAGCGCCTGGATCGGGCCAAAATCCTGCCCCTTGCCCTGACCACCGGCCAGCAACAGCAGGCGCCCCTTGACCGACTCGCGCACACCGGCAACGGCAGCCAGAGTCGCCCCCACGTTGGTGGCCTTGGAGTCGTTGATCCAGCGCACCCCGTTCACCTCGCGTACGAAGCGGGCACGGTGTGGCAAGCCTTCAAAGCGACGCAGCACGGTAAGCTGAGCCGCACGAGGAATACCGACCGCATCGCACAGCGCCATGGCCGCAAGGGCGTTGGCCTGATTGTGGGCACCGACGATCTTCATCTCGTCCACCGCCAGCAGCGGTTCGCCGTGCAGGGTCAACCAGTAGCGGCCATCCAGCAGGCAACGACCATAACCATTGCAGTCGAGACCAAAGCTCTGCCACACCTGACCCACATCGGGCAGAGTCTGGGCATCATCACGATTGACCAGAATGTGTTTGGAGTGCTGATGGATCTCCATCTTGGCGGCGCGATAGTCGGCCATGCCCTGATAGCGATCCATGTGATCTTCGGAGAGGTTCAGCACCACGGAGGCGGCAGCACGCAAACTGTGAGTTGTTTCCAGCTGGAAGCTGGAGAGCTCCAGCACACAGAGATCCATCGGCTGCTTGAGCAGCTCCAGCGCCGGTGTACCGATATTGCCGCCCACGCCGACATTGAGGCCGGCTTCGGCAATCATCTCGCCCACCAAGGTAGTGACGGTGCTCTTGCCGTTGGAGCCGGTAATGGCGATGACCGGAGTCTGGGTCTCGCGCACAAACAGCTCGATGTCACCGACGATCTGCACACCACACTCGGCAGCCGCTTTCAGTTCGGGGGTCGCCAGCGCGATACCCGGGCTCGCGACGATCATGTGCGCCTGCTTGAGCAGCGCCTCGTCGAGACCGTGAATGAGCTCTACCTCAGGCGGCAGTTGATCCTTGCCGGGCGGGTTGGCACGGGTATCCATCACCAATGGCGTCACGCCACGGCCGAGGAAGTAATCGACACAGGAGAGCCCGGTTTTGCCCAATCCGATGATGATGACCATGGCCTTACCTCACCTTCAGGGTGGCAAGACCCAGCAGCACCAGCACGAGGGTAATGATCCAGAAGCGCACGATGACGCGCGGCTCCGGCCAGCCCTTCTTCTCGTAGTGGTGATGGATAGGCGCCATGCGGAAGATCCGCACGCCGCGCAGCTTGTATGAACCCACCTGCAGGATCACCGAGACGGTCTCCATCACAAAGACGCCACCCATGATCACCAGCAGGAACTCCTGACGGACCAGCACGGCGATGGTACCGAGCGCGCCGCCCAGCGCCAGGGAACCAACGTCCCCCATAAAGACCTGCGCCGGATAGGTGTTGAACCAGAGGAAACCCAGACCCGCCCCGACGATGGCAGTACAGACGATCACCAGCTCGGAGGTATAGGGCACGTAGGGAATGTGCAGGTAGTTGGCAAAGTTGACGTTACCGGTGGCCCAGGCGATCAGGGCAAAGCCCCCCGCCACCATCACGGTCGGCATGATGGCCAGGCCGTCGAGACCGTCGGTCAGGTTGACCGCATTGGAGGTACCGACGATGACAAAGTAGGTCAGCACGATAAACATCAGGCCAAGCTGCGGCATCACATCCTTGAGGAAAGGCACCACCAGCTGGGTCTGCCCCTCATGGGTTGCAGTCGCATAGAGGAACACCGCCACCGCCAGCGCTACCGCTGATTGCCAGAAATACTTCCAGCGCGCGATCAGGCCGTCGGTATTCTTGCGCACCACCTTGAGGTAGTCGTCGGCAAAGCCGATGGCGCCATAGGCACCCAGCACAAACAACACCAGCCAGACATAGGGATTGTCGAGGCGGCACCAGAGCAGCACAGACGTGAAAATCGCCGCAATGATCATCAGGCCACCCATGGTCGGGGTGCCCCGCTTGCTGAGGTGGGACTCGGGACCGTCGTTGCGGATTACCTGACCAAACTTCAGGATCTGCAGACGGCGGATCAGCCGCGGCCCCATCCAGAGGGCAACCCCCAGTCCGGTGATGATCGACAGGATGGCGCGAAACGTCAGGTAGGAGAAGACGTTGAAGAAGGTGAAGTGCGGGGTGAGCAGTTCGGCCAGCCAGACTAGCATGTGGCTGACTCCTGATGGTCTTTGACCATCTCGACGATATCTTCCATGCGGGAGCCACGGGCGCCCTTGACCAGAATCGAAATTTCCTGATGTGTATTTATCATTTGCGCAAGCACTTCAAACAACGACGCCTTGTTATCGAAATGTCGGCCAGCCGCGGCATCTGCGGTGTGGCGACTCTCTTCCCCCACTGTCAGCACGGCATCCAGACCGCGCTCGCGGGCATGACGGCCAACCCGGGCGTGTTGCTCGGCAGACTCCTCACCCAGTTCCCGCATATCACCGAACACCAGCACCTTGAAGCCGCCCATGGCGGTCAGGGCATCGATGCCCGCCAGCACGGATTCCACGCTGGCATTGTAGGTATCATCCACCAGGGTCAGACCGCCCCAGCGCTGGACGCAGAAGCGCCCCTTGACCGGTGCCATCTGCTCCAGCCCCGCCTTGACACAGGCGAGGGATGCGCCGAGGGCCAGACAGCCCGCGGCGGCAGCCAACGCATTGGCCACGTTGTGGCGACCCGGGATCGCCAGAGTCAGGCTCAGCTCACCCTGCGGGGTCACCATCACGAACTCGGCGCAGCCTTGCTCGTTGAGCACAAGGTTGCGCGCGTGGAACGGCTGGCTCTGATCGTCGATGGAGAAGGCGCACTGAATGCCGCGTTCCCGCCACTTCGGCCAGAATTCGTTATCGGCATTGACGATGGCGGTGCCACCCTGGCTCAGCCCCTCAAAAATTTCGCTCTTGGCGTGGAACACCCCTTCCAGCGAGCCGAAGCCCTCCAGATGGGCCGCCGCCACGTTGTTGATGATGGCGGCATCGGGTTTGGCCAGCGAGGTAGTCCAGGCGATCTCGCCCGGATGGTTGGCACCCAGCTCCATCACCGCAAACTTGTGCTGCGGCTCGAGGCGCAGCAGGGTGAGCGGCACGCCCACCTCATTGTTGAAGTTGCCAGCGGTGGCCAGCACTTCCCCTTCGTTGCGCAGGATGGCAGTTGCCATCTCCTTCACTGTGGTCTTGCCGCAGCTGCCGGTAATGGCCAGCACTTTCGGATTGATGCGCTCACGCACCAGTTTGCCGAGTCGGCCCAGTCCTTTCAGAGTGTCGGTCACCACCAGCTGGGGGATGGCCAGCGGCAGTTCACGCTCAACCAGCAGGGCAGAGGCCCCTGCCTGAACAGCCTGCTCGCAAAAATCGTGGGCATCGAAGCGCTCGCCGCGCAGGGCAACGAACAGGGCACCCGCGCCCAGAGTGCGGGTGTCGGTACTGACGACGCTGATCTCGCCATCGTTACCAATCAGACGGGCATCGAGTACCTGCGCCAGCTCGGCAAGCCTGAGGGTCATCATTTGAATGACTCCAATAATGTGTGCAAGGCGGCCGCGACGGTTTCCCGGTCGCTGTAGTGCCGCTTGTCGGTTCCAATGATCTGATAATCCTCGTGACCCTTACCGGCCACCAGGATGATGTCCTGTTTGCTCGCCTGACCGATGGCCAGCGAAATCGCCTTGACCCGGTCGTGCTCCACCTGCACCGCAGCAGGATCGCGAAGACCCGCCACCATGTCGGCCATGATCCGGGCCGGCTCCTCGGTACGGGGATTGTCGTCGGTCAGGATCACGCGATCCGCATACTGCTCGGCCATGGCGGCCATCATGGGGCGCTTGCCGCGATCGCGGTCGCCACCACAACCGACCAGACACCAGAGCTGCCCTGTGCAGTGCACCCGCAGGGCCTGCAATGCCTTCTCCAGTGCATCAGGGGTGTGGGCGTAATCGACCACCGCCAGTGGCGTATCGCCACCGCCAAAACACTCCATGCGACCGGTCACTGGTTGCAATTTCGGGGCAGTTGCCAGCAGCTCGTGGAAGTCGTAACCAAGCACCAGCATCACGCCCATCGCGGCCAGCACATTGCTGACGTTGAAGCGCCCGAGCAAGGGGGCGGATAATACACCATTCCCCCAGCTGGAGTTAATCTGCGCACGAAAACCTTGCTGGTGAAAATCGAGCTGCTGCGCCGTTAATTGACGGCCAGAATGGTGTTCAATCGGGCCATCCACACTGAAGGCCACCGCTGCCGGGTATTTTTCGAGCCACTTAGCACCCAACTCGTCATCACGGTTGATCACCGCATTCGACTCATCGACCAGCTGCAACAGCTGCTCCTTGGCGGCGCCATAGGCCTCCATGGTGCCGTGGTAGTCGAGGTGATCCCGGCTCAGGTTGGTAAAAACAGCGGCGGCAAAGGGCAAAGCTGCCACACGGTGCTGTACCAGACCGTGGCTTGAAACCTCCATCGCTACCAGGTCCGCGCCCTGATCTTGCAGCGCAGCCAGATTGGCTTGCACCTGCACGGCGCTGCCGGTGGTATTTTCCGCTTCGATCAAATTGCCAAACAGGCCGTTGCCGATGGTGCCCATCACACCCGCCTTGCCACCCAGCAGGGTGCGCCAGTTGGCGACCAGCAGCGCCGTAGTGCTCTTGCCGTTGGTGCCGGTGATCCCGACCAGATCCAGTTTTTTGGCTGGCTGATCGTAGAAATAACCTGCAAGAGCAGAGAGGTGAGCGGGCAGATCCCGCATCCCGATACAGGGAACCGGAGTCGATGGTGGGATAAATTCACCATCCTCCTCAAACACAACAGCGGTCGCTCCCTGAGCCACCGCCTGTTCGATAAAACGTCTGCCATCCACC
The DNA here is from genome assembly GCF_040908345.1 of Aeromonas sp. R3-1. Taxonomy (NCBI): domain Bacteria; kingdom Pseudomonadati; phylum Pseudomonadota; class Gammaproteobacteria; order Aeromonadales; family Aeromonadaceae; genus Aeromonas; species Aeromonas sp. R3-1. The sequence goes on along the minus strand of NZ_JBFODN010000242.1, from coordinate 41,492 downwards.
TGATGACCGCGAATGGCCACGAAGAGCGAGCCGGGGCCAACCCGCCGACTATCCAGCTGGATATCGGTCAGGGTGAGCGCCGGCGCCTGGATACCGAAGGGGCGCAGTAATGCATCAAGTGCGCGGGACAAGAGAAGCCTCCGTACGGGCAAGTTTGGTGGGCACCGCTGGCGGCACCGCATCGGGACGAATATTGAAGAGCTGCAGCACCCCGCCCATGGCCTCTGCAAATGGTGGGGTCGCCACGGCGCCGCCATAATAGGCGCTGCCTTTTGGCTCGTTGATCACCACCACCATGACGAAACGGGGATCACTGGCGGGAGCGAAACCGGCAAACCAGGCCATGTAATCCTTGCCATAGCCACCGGCGACGGCAACCTTGGCAGTACCACTCTTGCCGCCAACCCGATAGCCCGGGATCTTGGCTTTTGGAATGGCGTTGTCGACCACATACTCCAGCGCCTGCAACATGGCAGCGGCGTTGTTGTGATCGATAACCTGCTCACCCTTGGGCGGCGTAGTCACCTTGACGATGGAGAGCGGCACCCGCTTGCCCTTGTTGGCCAGGGTGGCGTAGGCGGAAGCCAGCTGCAGCGGGGTGACTCGCAGACCATAACCGAACGAGAGGGTTGCCCGCTCGATATCGGACCAGCGACGACGCTGGGGCAGCATGCCGCTGCTCTCGCCCATCAGCCCGCTGCCGGTATCCATGCCGAAGCCGAACATGCTGAGGGTATTGATCATCTCCTGCGCCGGCATCCGCAGCGCAATGCGCGACATACCGATGTTGGAGGAGTAACGCAGGATATCGTAGAGGTTGGTCGCCTTGTGGATACTGACGTCCTTGATCTGCTTGGCACCGATAAAGAGCGGACCACCGGGAATGAAATCTTTCCAGCTGGTGACACCTGCCTGCAAGGCACTGAGCAAAATCAATGGCTTGACGGTCGAACCCGGCTCGTAGGTATCGGTCACCACCCGGTTGCGTACCCGGAAACTCTGATACTGGCCGCGGTTGTTCGGGTTATAGGAGGGGGTGTTGACCATGGCGAGTACTTCACCGGTCTTGATATCCAGCATCACCATGGAGCCGGAGGTCGCCTTGTTCTCGTCGGTTGCCCGCTTGAGGGCACGGTAGGCCAGAGCCTGCACTCGCTGATCGATACTGAGCTGCAGATCGTTGGCGTTCTTGCCCTCTTTGACGATGCCAAGCCGCTCGATGACGCGCCCCTGACGATCCTTGCGCACCCGCATTTCGCCGGGTGTCGCCGTCAGCCACTCGTTGTAGCTGCGCTCGATCCCTTCAATACCGCTGCCATCGATGTTGGTTACCCCCACCAGATGGGCGCTGATCTCACCGGTCGGGTAGAAGCGGCGTGCTTCGGGGCGCAGGTAGACGCCACCCAGCTTGAGCCCCTTGATATATTCCGCCACCGCAGGAGTAACCTGACGCTGCAGATAGACGAAGCGCTTGCTGGGGTTGGCGATGCGGTGTTTGAGGGTATTGATGTCGAGCTTGAGCACGGCGGAGAGCGCCAGCCAGGCTCGCTCATTATTGATGGCGCCGGATTCATGTACCGTCTTGGGATCGGCCCAGACCGCCTCGACCGGTACAGAAACCGCCAGCTGCTCGCCGTTGCGATCGGTGATCATGCCGCGCACCGCCTGGGTAGAGGTGGTACGCAGGGAACGCATGTCACCCTCCTGACGCAGACGATCCGGATTGATCACCTGGATCCAGGCCAGACGCAGGATCAGACCCACAAACGCGATGCCGATAAACACCGCAAGCGTGCGAAAGCGCCACGGATAGATCGATGGCGCTTTGACATTCGCTTTGGCAGTTTTGGCTGTAGCCTTGCGTTTCATGGTTGGGTAATTACCTTCTCGGTGGTCACCAGCGGACGACCCATCTGCAACTTGTCCATCGCCAGACTCGCCACCCGGGAATGTTCAGCCAGGGTGCCCTGCTCCAGCAGCAGGTGGCGCCATTCGATATTGAGGCGATCCTCTTCTGCCATCAGATCGTTCTGCTTGGCCGTCAGACCGCGGGTCATGTTGGTCACCAGGATCACGGCAAACGCGGTCACCAGCACGGCGACCGACAGAAAAATCTGCAGCTTGTGCCGCCAGAGATCGGCAACGATCTCCTTGGCCAGATGAACACGCACTTCGCTCATCGCTTACTCCGCCAACCGTTCGGCAACCCGCAGCACCGAGCTGCGTGACCGGCTGTTTTCAGATACTTCATGATCAGAAGGCTTGAGCGCCTTGCCGACCGACTTCAATTTGCGACCGCCAGCCAGCTGGGCTTCGGTCAACGGAATGCCGTAAGGCACTTCCGGCCCCTTCTCGTGCTTGCGGATGAAATGCTTTACCAAGCGGTCTTCCAGCGAATGGAAGCTGATCACTGACAGACGGCCATGTGGTGCCAGCACCTCCAGCGCACCGTTGAGTGCGGTTTCGATCTCGTCCAGCTCGCTGTTGATATAGATGCGAATGGCCTGGAAACTGCGGGTTGCCGCATGCTTGCCCTTCTCCTTGCTCGGATTGACCCGGGCAATCATCTCCGCCAGTTGACGGGTACGCACATAAGGCTCGGTCACACGGTCATGCACGATGGCGCGGGCGATCTTCTTGGCAAAACGCTCCTCACCGAAGGTCTTCAGCACCCAGGCGATGTCATCCACATCGGCCTTGGCCAGCCACTCGGCGGCGCTCTGACCGGAGGTGGGGTCCATCCGCATATCGAGCGGACCATCTTTCATAAAGCTGAAGCCACGCTCGGCATCATCCAGCTGGGGTGAAGAGACCCCCAGATCCAGCAGGAAGCCATCCACCTTGCCCAGCAAACCGCGCTCATCCAGATAGGAGGCTATGCCGGAGAAGGGGCCGTGCACGATTTCGAAACGGGGATCCTGGATCTTGGCGGCCTCGGCGATCGCCTGCGGGTCACGGTCGATGGCGATCAGGCGGCCATTGGGGCCAAGGTGCTGCAGGATCAGACGAGAATGACCACCACGGCCAAAAGTACCATCGACGTAGACACCGTCCGGCTTGATGGCCAGACCTTCAACGGCTTCGTGCAGCAGCACTGTGATGTGTTCAGCGGCTTGGGTCATTTATAAAGAGAAATCCTGTAGTCGTGGTGAGCTTGCCCAATCGTCCCCGGGCAGACCCAAGATGTCGTCATTGACCTGTTGTTGCCAGCGGGCTTCATCCCACAGCTCAAACTTGTTGAGCTGGCCCACCAGCATGATTTTCTTGTCCAGCCCCGCATGGTTGCGCAGTGGCTGACTGAGCAGCAGACGGCCATTGCCATCCAGCTCGCATTCGGTTGCATGTCCCAGCAGCAGTCGCTGCAAACGGCGCTCTTGCGGATTCATGCTGGAGAGAGTCTTGAGCTTGCGCTCGACCTCTTCCCATTCATTCAGGGGATAAAGCAGCAGACAGGGATGGGCAATATCGATGGTGCAGACCAGCTGGCCGTCGCTTTCGTCGCGCAGCCAATCACGGAATTTGGTCGGAATTGCCAGCCGCCCTTTACTGTCCAGGCTGATGGCATGAGCGCCACGCAACAAATTGCAGTCCCTGAAGGTGAGTGAGCAGGCAGATTGCCCCTCTAAAAACCACTTTGATCCACTTTTCCCCACCTTGAAGTTTAAGGACGTGCAGGGGGCTTTTCAAGCAAGGAGATGGGACAGAGGGAACATATTGACGCAGCAATTGCATGCTGCGGATTGAGTAGGTTGATTTTCCAAGAGTTATTGCTGAAAAAACAGAAAGTGATTAATAAGCAGCAAGTCGGTGAGCGGTCACTATCTGGGCGATATGATGAAACGGAACAATACCACTGCACAGAGCAAAATACTGACACATATCACTGGATAGATGATGTAACCATCTTTCGAACGGCGAGCACGCAGAGACACCAACTGACAAAGCAACAGATTGTAAATAATCAGCAGGGATGTCAGCAGAATATTGGTGGCAAATGTCAGCTCTTGAGCGTAACCAATGTACAAGCCCATCAGAATGAAATTGGCGAGTATCAGATACAGCAAAAACTTCTGAATCGCTTTACCCGAATTTGGGCTCTTTTTTACTCGTGTTATCATGCTTGCTACGTCCTGGATTACACATGATCAGACGACCTTAAATTCAAAAAACTGTTGAGATATATCATGTTTTTATTATTGCGCGATCCTTGCTCAACAATTGCCCCATGACCCGGCTCATTTCTTTACTAATGTGCGGGATGTTAATGATATCAACATCTTGCCATGCTTATCACAATTATCAGTGGCAAGTTGGTTTCCCTGTCCCGATTCAGGGTAAAGGGGCAGATTTGGTCGGCCAGCAGCAGCAATTCCTGCTGAAGCAGCGCCCTTATCTTCAACAACGTCTTGCGGAGACACAGCCCATTATTCGCTGGGTCGCGGAACAGGTTCACGAACGCAAACTGCCGCCCTTGCTTGCCTTTGTTCCTTTACTGGAAAGCAGTTACCGATTTGATGTGGTCTCTTCTGCTGGCGCCGCAGGCCCCTGGCAGCTGATGCCAGATACCGCCACCCGATTTGCCGTTCCCATCACCAGCGAATTTGATGGGCGCTATTCACTGCCATTGGCGACAGAGGCTGCCCTTTCCTATTTGGCATGGCTGTATCGCTTCTTTGGCAATGACTGGCTGCTTGCTTTGGCCGCCTACAACGCAGGAGAAGGGCGGGTACTCAATGCGGTTTTAAAAGCGGGGACACGTAATATATGGGAACTGGAGCTTCCGACTGAAACACGCTTTTATGTCGCGCGCTTTGTTGCGCTGGCAAGACTACTTGATATGGCTGACAGCTATCAGTTTCAACTTCCGCCATGGCACAGCGGCAATGATTTGCAAATATTCCGTCATCCGAACGGCTGCTCACTGCCCGCGTGGGCTCAGGCAAAGGGCGTATCAATGAATGAAGCCAGCCGCTGGAATCCGGCCTGGCAACTCCCTATCGCGCAAGGGATAACCGATTGCCCGATCGTCTATAGCAAGGGCAAAGCCCCCACCGCCAACCAGAAGAAAGGGGCGACCGCCATTGTCCAAGCGGTCTCACTGGACAGTCTGCATGATCCCCTGTTGCTGAAAGCTGCCAGGGGGCTTGATATGAGTCGAGGCGAGATCAGGCTGGAACGCTTGCCTGATCCTCTTGGGATTCAGCAGAAGCGGCCGCTGATTGCGGCACCATGAAACAGTGGCGCCAGTGGCTCAGTACCGGAGCCAAATCAACCTCTTCCGGATATGACCAGCGAGCACCATAAAAGCAGAGCTGCCGGCCAATGGCGCGACGATGAGTGATGTTGCAATCCAGCGCAATTCGCGGCAACAGGGCGAGCTTCACCGTTTCGGGTAATTCGAATCGAGCCGGAGCAAGGAAACCGACCCCGCCCGGACCAATGTCTTTGATCACTGCGCGGCCGATACTCTTGTCAAACAGCAATCCGGAAATCAGCAATCTGGCCGCAATACCACAACTCTGTGACTCGAAAGGCGTTGTTCCATCGTGCAGATACCAGCGCGGTACTTTTCTGCGTGGATCATTGTGCGAGGTATGCAGCGGAAACTCGATCTCAGGGTCGTCCATGGGAAATCATCTCCTTGGCATGGGTGGTTGCCGCTTGCGTTTGGGAGCTGAAAAGTTGCTCCAGATTGGTTTCTGCCTGAGTTGTCATGACCAGCAATTCAATGCGCCGATTACGGCTGCTTTGTGGATTCCGGGTATCTTCCAGCATGGTATCGGCCATCGCGACAACCTGCCCGACCCGTTCAGGTGGCATGCCGCCTGCCAGCAACACCCGTCTTGCCATCATGGCACGGTCTGACGATAGCTCCCAGTTGCTGTAATTGTCACCGGCAAACGGTGTGCTGTCGGTATGGCCAGAAATCATGACCCGATTCTCGATACGCTGGAATATGGGGGCCAATGCCATCAACATATGGCGAAAGAAAGGGCTGATGCGGGCACTGCCTCGGCTATACATTTCCCGATCCGCGTCATCACGGATCAGGATCCGCAATCCTTGGGGAACAATTTGAATCTCGAGGTTATTCTTCGCCTGCATCTGCTCAGCAAGATGGTCGATAAAGCTGGCCAGCTGCTTCATCTGGGCTTCACCCTCAAGCTTGCCTATCAACAGCTTTTCATACCCGCCGCCCGGACCGTCAGAAAAAATGCTCTGATTACGGTCCATATGCTTGGGCATCAGCTGACCCTGCTGATCGAACTTGGGGTTCAACTCATCGATCACGGAGGGATTGCCACCGAGATCGACAGGATAGGGGCTGTTGCGAATATCAAACGGGTTGGCCTCACTGTCCATGATGCTGTAGTCCCGCAGGCGGCTGGCAACGACTTCCCGCTCCTCCTGATTGGACACAGCCAGGATCCAGAGCACCATGAAGAACGCCATCATGGCCAACGTGAAGTCGGCAAATGCCACCTTCCAGGCGCCTCCCCCTTTGGGACCGCTGTTACGACGCTGCTGGCGCTTGACGATAATCTGTTCGTGATTGCGCATTACATCGCCCTGTTGGTCACCCAATCTTCCAGCTCAAGGAAGCTTGGTTTGACTTCAGGCTCCAGGATCTTGCGACCCGAATCGACGGCAAGCAGCGGTGTCTTGCCACGCAACTGGGCAATCAGGATCGACTTGATGCACATCAACAAACCGATACGGCGCTTGACCATCTCTTCCATGGCATTGCTGATTGGCTCCAGCAAGCAGTAGCAGAGGAAAATACCGATAAAGGTGCCCACCAGAGCGGCCGCCACATGGACACCGATATTGCTCAGGGGGCCGTCCAGTTGCTGCATGGTGATGATGATCCCCATCACCGCAGCAAGAATGCCGAAGCCCGGGCAGGCCTCGCCGGTTTTGTGCAAGGCATGAGCAGGCTTGAGCATGTCCTCTTCAATGGCCATGATCTCCTGCTCCAGCACGGTATCCAGTTCATGGGGTGTGATCTTGCCCATTCCGAGCAGACGCAGGTTATCGATAATGAAACCAAGCAGTTGGGGATCTTCCGAAATCTGGGGATACATCAAGAAAACCGAGCTCTGCTGGGGATTTTCAATATGCTCGTCGAGCGCCTTCATCCCCTTGTTGCGTGTCTCTTCAAGCAGTTGATGCATCAGAGTCAGCAGCTCACGATAGACCTCTTTCTCTTCTTTATTCGCTTTGAAGCACATCTTTATCTGCCGCCACATTTCATGCATCACCTCTTTCGAGTTGCCCAGAAACATGGAGCCTACCGCTGCGCCGATGATGATGATGAGCTCGGCTGGCTGCCACAAGGCTGCGAGGTTCCCCCCGGCCATCATGAAGCCACCCAGCACGCACACTAATATGACGCCGATGCCAATCTGTTTTTGCATGAATGTTCCCGCACGATACAAGAAGAGTCACCAGTAAAGGTGAAGCACTACTATATGGAGTCGACCAATCGCTGCTTTAGCTGAAGTACACATTGCTTGTGCAACTGACAAACCCGGGATTCGGTTAATCCCAGCACCAGCGCGATCTCTTTCATATTGAGCTCTTGCTGGTAATAGAGGGAAAGCAATAACTGCTCGCGTTTATCCAGAGTGGCCAACACCTTGCTGATGGTCATCGCCATATCGACATCATCAGATTCGGTGGTCGGAGCTTTGCCGCCATTCTCCAGCCACTCTTCCAGACTCTGCAGCGCTTCAGCCTGGCTGGCGTAGGACAACTGACGCACCTCATCCACCGAACAGTCGAGCGCAGTAGCAAGTTCTTGCTCTGAGGGGGGGCGCCCCAAACGATTGTGCAGTTCACGCTGCGCCTGATTATGGCCGTGTACCTGCTGTCGCAGTTGGCGGGGTCGCCAGTCCAGACGGCGCAACTCATCGAGCATGGCGCCACGAATCCGTTTGAAGGCATAACTTTCAAACTGGGCATCGGGCTCGCTGCCATAACGGCGCCACGCCTCCAGCAATCCCATCATTCCCACCTGCTCCATGTCCTCCTGATCAAAACAGGCACTGACCTGGCTGCGCAGATGGCTGGCGGCTCGCTTCACCAAGGGTAGATAGCGAGCAAGAATTGCGGGTTCTCCCGTGCGAGGAAGTTGCGGAGTATCGGCAAACTCTTGTTGAGCATCCCAAACGGAATCTGTCATATCGTGGCTACTGTACCAGTACCTTGGTGATCAGCACTTCATCAAGATAGGGCTTGTAGCCATATCCCTGTACCGTAGTGACCAGCTTGTCGCGCAGAGAGACCTGCAACTTGGAAATATTCTGCAGCTCGACTTTTACGTCGTCATGGGAGCGGTGGCTGAAATACTGCACCATGGCATTGCGGATCAGTGGCGTCAGTTCATCCAGCTTGGCAACCTGCGCCGGGTTGTAGGTCACCAGTGCCAGCTCCAGCACCAGATAATGAGACTGTTCACCCCCTTCCAGACTGATGACAAAGCGCTCCATCGGCTTGAACAGCGGAGTGCTGCTCAGTTCGGGCTTTGGCTCTGCCAATCCGAGCCAGACTTCGACCACATCGCGCTTAAGCCATGCGCCATAGGCCAGTATGGCCAACAGACACAGAGCCATGACGAATATCATCAACCACTTCATGACACGCCGCATAATGTAAAACCACTCTCGCTATTACGGGTTAAAAATCAGACCAGAGTATTGAGCCAGTCGTGCACCGTATCCCATTGGGAGTCCGGATCATCCTGCCACTGGCGACGGCCAGCCAGGATCTTCTCCTGTTGCCACCGCTCATGCTGTCCCTGTTCACCGCCTTGCCCCACATTGACCTCGACCCCACCGGCATGATGGGGAGCCAGGTTCATCCGCAAGCGCTCCATCGACTGGATCATCGCATCGCGCACCGCCGGATTGGTCACGTTCAACTGGACATTAAGCCGGTCACCATCGAGCTTGACGGTCAACTCCAGTCGCCCAAGATCTGGCGGGTCCAGCCGGATATGAGCCTGTTTCACCTGTTGATTGACCTGCAGTTCAACCTTGTCCTGAAGCAGGCTAACCAGCTGCTGTCCCCACTGGCTCTGGTTGTCTGACAACCGGACAGGAGCCCATTGATAGTCGACCGGACGCAGCGGTGCAGCGGCGAGTTGTCCGACAGCCAGCTGGCGAGCATCTGGCAGCCTGCTTTCTACGACAGCGGTATCAGATACACTTCCAGCATCAAAACCGGCAGCCATAACAGGCAAGGTGAAGCGGCCGGGCAATACACCGGTTTGCCCATTTGATTTGGCAAGCAACGTAGAAAGCGCTTGTTCCGCAGCGGCAGAGACCGTTTCACGACGCGGCATCACCTCTTGCTCGGGCAGCGCGGTCACACTCCCCATCAAGGCACGAAGAGAGGGCGGCAATTTGTTATCCACCATCACCTGCTGGCCGCCGGTGCTACCTTCAGCTCGGGAAAAAGTACGGCTTACACGAACACCATCAAGATCGGCATCACTCACTCTGACAAAGAGAGGAGGCATATTGGTAAACGCTTGCAGCTGTTCAGCCGGGTCGCCTTCCATCCTTGGCTGTTCGCTCTCTTTTTCCTCTACCGCAACATCGCTGGCAGCCAGCTCGGGCAAGGGCAATGCAAGCAGAGGGTCAACCGCCTCATCCAGCGGTTGATACAGCTCACCTTCACTGCCGGCTTGGCCGGACAAACGGTTCAAGGCCGTGACATCCGGCGAATACGCAGCGTCAAAACCGCTAAATTGAATCAATCCCATTGCTCTGTCTCACCGTAGGCGGTCAAACCTTCACGAATCGAAGAAAGCTGCTGCCACTCCTGTTTACGAACCTGGGTCTCCTGCTCGCAGAGTTGCAATGCCTGTCGATACAAAATTCGGGCTTTATCTCTTGCTGGTTGCAACGCAGTCCAGAGTTGGGGATTCCGGCTAACTTGAGAGACAAATTGTGCGAAACGTCCATCGGTTAGCCTGACTGCATCCCACTGGCCAGCTTGCGCTTGTTGCAGCAAGAGCGTACCCAACCCCAATAACTGACGCTGGCGAGTCTGCAGTTCGGTCTCACGCAACACGGGAGCAATACCTGACATGACAAGCCCCAAAAAGAAGATGAACCAGCCCACAAGCAAGGAGTGGGCCAGACCGAGAACCAAGAAATTTCAATATGTTGGGCGTGAGGAAGAACAGAGAGTAAGGAAGTACTACTTCCGTATTAACGAGGATGACGCGCCATTGCTTCCCAACCCTCTTTCAGCTCTTGCAGGATTTTGCGCACTTCGGCGAACCCCTCAACATTGTTGGAAACGCTGATTTCGAACAATTTTTGACCGCAGTAGTCATAAAGACGATGCAGATTGACCGCCAGTTCGCCCCCCTTATTCATATCAAGCGCACTGTCCAGCCCACCCAAGATCTGCAGACACTTGTTGATGGCCAACCCTTTGCGCTCAAACTGTTTCGCCAAGATATGCCCTTCTGCTCTGGCTATCTCATCAAGCAAGCCATCCATCAACATCAATACCAGCTGATATGGATCGGCACTCGCGGCCTTGGCTTCTGTGGCGGCAAATCGATAGGCATCATAGCCATCTTCAGATTCAAACATGGGTCACTCGCTATTGCAGGTTCAAACCAGTTCATCCAGGGGAAAAGCTTACAGTGCTCCCATGGTCTGCATCATCTGGTTCATGGTGGTGAATTGATTGAGGTAACGCTTGTAAACAGATTCCATCCGTTTATTCAGCGACTCCATTTTATCATCAAGTCGCTTTTGATTGGCTTCCAATGTGCTCTTGCGAGTGGCCATCACACCATTGGTCTTGGAGAAAGGATCGAGCGTCTTGCTCATCCGCTTGAGCAAACCGTCATCCCCCATCAGCGCCTTGCCCAGCAGTTCAGGGTCCTTCTCAAGCGATTTTTTGAAATCAGAGTCACTAAACACCAGCTTGCCCGACTTCTCGGTTTTGATACCAAGCTGAGTCAGGGTCATGCCAGCAGGAAGATTGCGAACCGCGTTGGCCAGCGCACCTTTCAAACCTCGCACCGTGGCATCAGACGCCAGTACGCCTTTTGCCTTGATATCGGTGGATGTCTCTTTGTTCAGCAAATCCAGCAACTCGTTGTAGCTATCAACAAATTTCTTCAATGAGCCGGTGACGGCTTCATTGTCATAAGCCACTGTCACCTGCATCGGGCCATCGGTTGGCTTTTGCACCTTGGTGAGATCCAGCGTCAGCCCTTCAACTACGTTTTCAATTTTGTTGGTCGGCGACTTGATCTCCAGCGCACCGTCACCAACCCCCATCTTGATGATGGAGTCCTGACCCGGGGTGATCACCTTGCCATCGATAAAAGCCTTGCCGAACGCTGAAGCCGGGTCGCCATCATAGGTGGGGGTAAACACCTTGGCAGCCCCGCTCTCTTTACTGGTCAGCACCAGGTTAATCTTGCCATCCGTGCGGATCAGGCTTGCCTTGACCCCAGGGTTATCCGCCGAATCATTTATCGCAGAAACCAGACTCTGGGCTGTCGCCCCCGCAGGCAAGGTCGCCAAGTCGATAGCAAACGCCTTGCCATCAAGGGTGAACGACACTTTGCCGGAGGTTGGCAATGGCGCCTTTTCATCTGCCAGTTGCACCCCGAACTGATGGGCCTGTGCCAGTTGCTTGACCTCAAAGTTATATTGACCCGGGGTCGCCTTGCCATTGCTGGTGACCGTCATGATCCCCTCTTGTGAGAGGCTGGCTTTCTGGGCCTGCAAAGCCGCTGGCTTGTTCAAATCTTTCAGCAGAGTCTGAAAGCTGGAGAGTTTGGAGTTGATGGATGACAGCGAACTCTGCTGCGCCTTGACATTGGCCAACTGCCCCTTGAGCAGCTTGTCCATATTCTTGCGCTCATTGGTCACCATGTTCATCGCGGCTGAAGCGGGATCGACCTGCATATATCAACTCCTTCGGTATCAGGGCAAGACTTGCTTGTTGAAAAAGACTGTTACGCCAGCACTTTTCAATCAGCAAGGGGAAGAAAAGAGGCCGCCACACAGGTAGCGGCCCTTATAACGATTAACGCAGCAGACCGGTGACCATACCAGTCATCTGGTTTGCCTGACCCAGCACAGACATGCCAGCTTGCATCAGCATCTGGTTCTTGGTCATGTTGGTGCTTTCGGTGGCGAAATCGGCATCCATGATACGGCCCTTGGCGATATCGGTATTCTCTTTCATGTTGGAGAGGTTGTTAACGGTGTGCTCCAGACGGTTGATATTGGCACCGAAAGCGGAACGTACACTGGTGATATCTTGCATAAAGGATTCCAGCTCACCGATGGCAGCCTGGGCATGCTTTTGTGACTGCAGGCCGATTTCCAGCGTCTTGGAGTCCAGACCTTCACCAACCCCCATGAATTTTGCTGTCGCGTCATTAAACTCTTTGGAAGCTTTATCAAGCGCAGTTTTGGCCTCAGCAGCCTCCTTCATAGGAGTTTCCAATGCAGTCATAGCACCATCTACTGCCGTTCTCAAATCAGAGGTTTTGGCTGGATCTTTGTTATCTACAAGAGCCTTTTCAGCATCGGCCAAGGTTTTTTGCAGGGCGGGCAGTGCATCGTTCTTTGTGTTGAAATCTTTGCTAGCAGAGTCAAATGCTGTCTTTTTCTCATCAACAGTTTTTGACATCCCCTGCTCCTCGGTAGACAGTGTTCTACCACCCACAACCTTCTTAAGTGTGTCGCCGATGGAGACAGTCAGACGCTCGCCGTCAGCGCCACCGATCTGGAAGGTCACTTCACCCTTGGCGAACTTGCCGTTTTTGCTATCCAGCAGGTTTTCGCCACCGAAGGTGGTGTTGCTGGCGATGTTTTTCAGCTCTTTGGTCAACTCGCCGAATTCGGCGTTCATGGCGGCAATATCTTTATCGCTGCTGGTGCCGTTGGCGGCCTGGGTAGCCAGATCCTTCATGCGCTGAACGATATTGGTCATTTCGTCCATGGCACCTTCGGCTGTCTGCATCATGGAGATAGCATCCTGGGCGTTGCGCATACCGGTCTTCTGGCTGTTGGACTGGGATTGCAGACGAGTAGCGATTTGCAGACCAGCGGCATCGTCAGCGGCAGAGTTGATGCGCAGACCGGTACCCAGACGCTGCATGGCAGTGCTGGCCAGCTTGTTGGTGGTGGTCAGTTGGTTCTGGGTAACCATGGATGCAAAGTTGGTATGAATTGACAGACTCATTTTCGTTTCCTCGAAATAGATGCTGCCACAGGCAGCGTTTGGGTTGACCCCAATGAAGAACGACCACGGCGTCGTGAAAATTAAATCTTTTTTTGCTGAACGGCAGTTTCTCTTGGCCCCCCGTTCGGATGCGAAGAGTGGGCCCGCGAGCAGACAGCGCCGTCACTGGCATAAGAGGGCATCACAGAGATAAAAAAACCGCACAAGTCAGCTTGTGCGGTTTTTTACGAGGAGACAGCTCAGCGCTATCAAGTGAGTAACGCAACCACCCCTTGCCGAGTGACATTGGCCTGCGCCAGCAGACCGGACATGGTGCCCATATAGCCGCCTTGTGAGAGGCGAGCTGCCAGAGAGGATTGCAACTGTGCCAGCTCCTCCTGTTTCAGGTTCTGACTGCGAGCCTTGACCTTGTCCAGTTGCAGCACCATCTTCTGGCGAAACTGTTTCAACTCCCGAACCGATTGCTCAATCTCGCCAAGTACTTTTTGCAGCCGCTGCCGCTCCTGACGGATCTCCCCTTTGGCAATCCCTTCGGCCATGTGAGTCAGCGCTCCGGCCCTGGTCTTGAACTGCACCGGGATCGGGTTGCCAGCTGGGATACGAATCCCCTCGCCCCGGATCAGCACCGGCTCATCCAGTTTGCGGCGATGGGGTTCAGCAACGGAGAGTTCCAGCTTGCCCAGTTCATTCAATCTGGCCTGGATATGCTCTTTACGCAGCGCCCGATCGAGCATGGTGACAACCTCACCCTCTCGCGCTCCGGCCGGAATTGTCACCTCCACCGCACTGTTACTCTGGGGAAACGAGAACACCAGCCGCTCAGTGCTATTTTTGGCACTGAGCAGATCCAGATGCTCGGCACTGAAGCGGGGACGCAGTTCCTGAGCCGATGCGATGAGTCTTGGTTTGAGCTCGTCCGTCAAAGGCCCTCTTGGTTGGGTGACTTTCTCTTCCAGCATTTTTAAGCGATTGGTCACTTCACTGCTGGCCAGCTCGCGCTGACCCAGTTGGCGTTCCAGCCGCTTCAATTCCCCCCAAACCAGATTAAGCGCCTGTTCGCCGCTCTGGGCATGGGCAATGCGCTGTTGCGCAGCACCGATCAGGGCCCATCTGTCCATCCGGATAATATTGGGGTGGCGCTCAGTCTGCTTGCGGTTTTCCGGAGTGTGAGCCTGTGCAGTTGCGCGGCCCTGCAACCTGGGCTTTGCCTGTGGCTCTGCAACGCCTCCAAGACGGGTTTGCTGGACCTGCATCATGACTCCTCTGCTCGTTACGGCATGTAGTTGAACAAGCTAAGACCATTAACCTTGGCAAAAGCTTGCTGCTGCACCTGTAATGCCATCAGGACGTGGGCCTGTCGGGTCGCAGCCTCGGCATAGTCCAGCGACTCTATCTGGTTGCTCACTTCCTTGCTATAGACGCCTTTCTCGGCATGGCTCTCGTCAATCTGATCCAGCAGATTGATCCGGGCACCAATCATGCTCACCGCCTGGCTGATATTATCTTGCAGCGTCTGGCTGCGACCCAGCATGCCTCGTGCCTGCTCGATGGCGTCAGGTGCTGCGTCATTAATTGCCTTCACCATGCTATCGAGTCGTTTGAAAAAATCGTCAGGCTTCAGAAACAGCTGGTCAGCAGTCTGGTTCAAGCCCACAGTGACGCCGTTTGCAATACTGACCTCACGCACCAGATTGTCCCCCTGGTAGCTGTAGTCACCACTCGCCTGCTTTACCAATGCAGTCTGATCAACCTTGCTACCGGTAAAGAGGCTGGAGCCACTCTCGTTACGCGCATTGGCCAGATCCAGCAGACCATCCTTGATAATGGCGACCTCGCTGGCTACCGCTTTACGATCCGCATCCGACAAAGAGCCTGTTGCAGCTGTCTGGGTCAACTCCCGCAACCGCATCAGCATGTTGGTCATGGTTTCAAACTGAAGCTCCCCTTGAGAGAGCTGGCTCTTGGCGTTGGCAATATTTTTCTGGTACTGCGCCATCGCCACCTGCTCTTTCTGCAAGCCCAGCAGTTGCACACTACCAACAGGATCATCAGAGGGCTGAAGAATGCGTTTTTGCGTGGAGATTTGGCGATCAAGCCGGGCATATTCACCGAAGCCATGCTGCAAATTGTCTAGCATGCTGAGCTGGATCTGGTTGGTACTGATGCGCATGGTCACCCTCCTCAGAACATATTCAGAATGGAATTGAAGAGTTGTTCCGAGGTGCTGATCACCTTGGCATTGGCCTGATAAGCCTTGGTGTAAGCCATCACTTTCACCCCTTCCTCATCGGTATTCACACCGCTGACACTGCTCAGCTTGGCCGCCATCTGTTTTTCCATATTGGCATCTGCCTGCATGCTCGCTTTCGCCTGCCCGCTCTGCACCGCCATCTTGCCAAGCAGGGCACTATAGGCATCGTATTGGCCATTTTTTATCGTCAGCAGGTCCTGCAAGTTGCGGTTATCGCCCTTGCCGCCACCGGCCTTGGCAAAAGCCAGGTCGTCTCCGGTAAAACCATCAGCCACCCGCAATGTTCCCAACGCATTGATGTAGTTACCATGGATATCTTTTGTTTCGTCAAAAGCGAATAGCCGTTTCCCGGTTACTCCATGAAGGTCAAAACCACCGGCCTGTTTATCATTGAAATCCTTTGCGAGCTTGCCCGCTATCTGATTCAGCGCCTCTCTGGTCGGTCGCAATACTGTGGTGCGATAATCCATCACACCCGCCAGCGAACCACCGTGCAATTTAGGAACTTCAAACGTCTGACCACCGAAAGCGAGGCTGAGTTTATCGCCAGCAAGCGCGAGAGTACTGCTGCTTCCCCCCAACACCAGCGGCTGTCCTTGCGGCAGGCTGATCGCGAAAGCGCCGTCACTCTGACGATTTACCCGCACTTCCATATAGGTCGACAACTCACGAACAACCTGTTCGCGACTATCTTCCAGCGCTGAGGTATTGACTCCCTTGGCTGCTTGATCGCCAATCTGGACATTCAATTCGGCCAGTTGTGACAGGTAGCTGTTCACTTGGGAAACAGTGCTGCTCAGCTGATCGTCGATCTGTTTTTCCTGGGTAACCAGGCTCTCGTCCAGCTGGGTAAAGCGGTTGGCGAGCGCCCCAGCCGAGCTGACGATCTGGCTACGCTGTGCCGGGGTTTCCGGACTGTCGAGCGCAGCACTGAGCGAGGCAAAAAAGCTGTCGAGCCCTTTTGCGATATTCATCGACTCACTGCCCAGCAACTGCTCTGTCGTATTGATGTACTGATGAAAGGCATAAGAAGAACCGGTGGCCGAACGGCTACGCCAGTGTTGAGCAACCAGATAGTCATCCGTTACCCTGCGTACCCCTGTCACCTCGACACCGGCACCATTATCCAACCGCCCGAAACCGGACAGACTGCCCATCATGGCTTCCTGACGGCTATACCCGATGGTATTGACGTTCGCGATATTCTGGGCGGTCAGGTTCAATGCAATCTGGGCTGCATTTAGTCCGCTGGCGCCGATATTGAGCAGTGACATCAGTCAACCTTCTTCATTTTTACCGAGTTGAGAGGCTGGCTGAAGGCAGCCAGGGTCTGCTGCTCTGAAGCGACCACCCCGTCCGGATTCTTTAATGACGGAGCTAGCTGGTTGACCATCTGCTCCCGCAGACCGATGCCACCTCGCTTAACCATGCTCATCGCCAACTGGCTGTCATACATATCACGATAGAGGGATTGCCCCTTGATGATCTTGTCGTCCTCATCCTGCAGGGCATCCGTCGCCGAGCGCATATGTTTGAGCACGGTTTGCAGAAAACTGACTTCAAACTGACCGGCAGCAGCATCCAGCGCGGCACGCTGATCCGGGTTGCTTTTGATTTGCTGCAATTCATTGAGATCCTGATAAAAACCGGGATCCGAGCTAATTCTTGTCATGATAGTCCTTAGATAACCACCAGCTCACCCTCAAGGGCGCCAGCCTCATTGAGCGCTTGCAAGATGGCCATGACATCATCGGGGGTTGCCCCGAGTGAATTGACAGCCTTGACGATCACTTCCAAGGAAGTGCCATCCGGCCAGACAAACATGTTGTTACGTTCCCGATCGACCTGGATCTTGGAGTTGGGGGTCGTGGTGGTCTGCCCATTGGAGAAGGCGTTGGGCTGACTGACCGTCTGACTCTCGCCAATGGTCACCGTCAGACTGCCATGACTGACGGCAGCCTTGTGAACCTTGACCCCCTGCCCCATCACCACAGTACCGGTTCGACTGTTGAAGACCACCTTCGGCCGCTCCTGACCCGGATCCACCTTTATATCTTCCAACAGTGCCATAAACGCGATGCGCTGACTCTCGTCCCTGGGAGCAGCAACCTGAACCCGCCCGGCACTCACCGCGCGGGCGACCGGCCCCAGCTGATGGTTGATGGCTCGCTCCACATTGCGCGCGGTCTTGAAGTTGGGTTGGTGCAGATTGAGAGTCACTTCCGGCTTTTCGGCAAAATTGCTTACCACCTCTCGCTCGATGGTGGCGCCATTGGGGATAATCCCGGCTGTCGGCACGTTAATCGTGACCGATGAACCGGATTGCCCTTCCGCTTTCACCCCGGCGACAACCAGATTGCCCTGCGCCACGGCATAGACTTCACCGTCGATACCACGCAGGGGGGTCAGCAGCAGAGAGCCGCCACGCAGACTCTTGGCATCCCCAATGGAAGTCACGGTTACATCGAGCAACTGCCCCTTGCCAGCCAAGGCGGGTAGCGTGGCCTGGACCGAAACGGCTGCCACGTTCTTGAGCTTGGGATCGATATCGTCCGGTAACTGCACACCAAACTGCTTGAGCATGTTGGCCATGGATTGGCCGGTAAATTTGACCTGGCTTTTGTCACCAGTCCCGGAGAGACCGACCACCAGACCATAACCCACCAGCTGGTTGGTTCTCAGCCCCTGCACATCGGCAATATCCAGCAAGGCTCGTTTGGCCGGTGCGGCAGCCTGACTAACCCAAGGCAAGCAGAGACACAGCAGGGCGATAAACCATCTGTTCATGTGATTCCTCAAAATGGCGCAAACGCCGAGCTAAAGAAGCGGCCCAGCCACCCCATCTGGTTACTGTCGGCGAGGGCACCACGACCGGCATAGGTGATGCGGGCATCGGCAATGCGCTGGGACGAGATACGGTTGCTCTGGTCAATATCTTCAACCCGAACCATGCCACCCAAGCGGATATACTCATCCCCCTGATTGAGGCGGATCCACTTTTCACCGCGGATCCCCAGCACTCCGTTGGGCATCACTTCTGCCACGGTCACAGTAATGGAACCTGCCAGGGTATTTTGCTGACTGGAGGTCGCTCCGCCATCAAAATCCCGATCCGCACTGAGGGCGGCCCCCCAGTCGGGGCGCAGTTTACCGCCAATAGAGGGGGCCGGCACATTCATGCTGCTGTTTTTGCTCATGCTGGTATTGGCTTTCTTGCTCGACTGGGTACGCTCTTCCAGCACCACGGTGAGAATGTCACCAACACGGTAAGCACGCCGATCCTGAAACAGGGTCATCATGTAGTTGCCCCGATAGAGGCCACCATCTTCGCCCTGCGCAGTCGCGGTCACCTTGGGACGGGATGGCGCCCATTTCTCGTCACCCGGCTCGGGCGCCTGCAGCTCATAGGTGGCACAGCCGCCCAACAGCAATACCAACCAGATATAACGCAGCATCGACTTCATCATTACAGAGCCTGAGTGACAAACTTGAGCATCTGGTCGGCGGAAGAGACCACCTTGGCATTCATCTCGTAAGCCCGCTGGGTCGTGATCATGTCGACCATCTCCTCGACCACGTTCACGTTGGAGCTCTCCAGCGTGAATTGCTTGACGGCCCCCATCGCCTCTTCACCCGGTACACCTTCAATGGGCTCACCGGACGCGCCGGTTGCACGGTAGAGGTTGCCACCAAGCGCTTCCAGACCGGCCGGGTTGGAGAAGTTGGTCAGGGTGATTCGGCCCAGCTCGACACTCTCTTGCTGACCGGGCAACGAGGCGCTGACAGTGCCGTCGGTACCAATGGAGATCTTGGTGGCGTTATCGGGGATCTGGATCTGCGGCACCATGGGCAAACCATCCGCGTTAACCAGCTGCCCCTCGGCATTGCGATGCCATTGACCATTACGGGTATAGGCCGTCTCGCCATCCGGGCGCTCAACCCCGAAGAAACCGGCACCGACCACCGCCATATCCAGCTCCTGATTGGTATTCTGGAATTGGCCGGAGGTGAAGACCTTTTGGGTACCCACCACCCGCACACCATTACCCATTTGAATACCTATAGGCGCCAAATTCTGCTGATCCTGCTGGGCACCCGGCTGGCGCTGCACCTGATAAAAGAGATCTTCAAACGCTACTCGATCGCGCTTGAAGCCGACCGTGTTCACGTTAGCCAGGTTGTTAGAGATACTGGACATCTTGGCATCTTGTGCCGACAGACCTGTTTTACTGACCCATAATGCTGCGTGCATTGTTATTCCACCTTGTTCATCAAGCCTCATCCACTGGGATGTGGCAAGGCATCGGGTATCTGCCCGATGCCGTCAAAATCAACCCTGACCGGAAATCAATTTGGCCCCTTGACGAGCCTGATCATCCGCCGCTTTCATCAACTTGACCTGCAGTTCGAAATTGCGGGTCAATGACATGCTGCTCACCAATTCATCCACGGCATTGACGTTGGCCCCTTCCAAAAAGCCGGATGCCATTACCACCTGCTCGCTACTTTCGGCATCCCCACCCTGGCGCATCCGGAACAGGCCATCGTGGCCTTTTACCAGCTCAGCCGGATCAGGATTGACCAGCTTCAGGCGGCCTACATCGAGCCGGGCACCGCTACCCGGAGGAGTGATGCTCAGGGTGCCATCCTTGCCAAAACTGATGTCACGATAAGCGGGCAGCACCAGCTCGCCCCCCTCCCCTAGCACCGGCCGACCATTGAGGGTCAACAGCCCGTCGGCATCGGCCTCCAGGTTACCAGCACGGGTATAGGCCTCTTTGCCATCAGGCGTCTGCACCGCCAGAAAACCCTCGCCACGAATCGCCACATCCAGCTTGCGCCCCGTCTGCATCAGAGGGCCAGCCTTGAAGTTGGTACCTGCCATATCTTCTCTGGCCATTACCCGACTCTGGTAACCATCGCCCGTCAGGGCATAAGCAGAAACCCGCTCAAAGTCAGCCCGAAAACCGGCGGTATTGACGTTGGCCAGGTTATTGGCCCGGATTTGCTGAGCCATCAGGGTATGCTGCGCCCCGGACATGGCGGTGTAGATAAGCTTTTCCACGGGTTACCCTTAGAAGGAGTTGAACAGAACCTGGGTCATCTTGTCAGCGGAACTGATGGTCTTGGCGTTGGCCTGATAGTTACGCTGGGAAGTCATCAGGCTAACCAGTTCACCGGTCAGATCCACATTGGAGCTCTCGTAAGCCCCGGCAGTCAGCTTGCCCATGGTGCCGGTTCCCGGCGCCCCCAGTACCGGCTGGCCGGAACTGAACGACTGTTGCCAGGTGGTGTTGTTGGTCTGCAGTAGACCATTAGGGTTGGTGAAGTTCGCCATCACAACCTGGCCCTGCAACAGGCTCTGACCGTTGGTAAAGGTGGCATAGACACCGCCATCGGCATCAACCCGTACACCGGTCAGGTCACCTGCGGTATAACCATTGGACTGGTTGCGGGTAGCGTTGAAGTCAGAGGCATACTGGCTCACCTTGCTGATATCCACTGCCAGCGTGATATCTACAGCCCCTGGCGCATTAAGGGTCAACTTGGGCATTTTGTCAGCCGCAGGCGCATTCAATGTGCCGTTTTTGGTGAATTCCAGATCCGTTTTTGCAGCCAGATAACTACCATCGAGGGTGTAATGTACTGTCCACTTGTTCTCATCGGTCTTGACAAAATACTGGGTCAGGCTGTGCTCACTGCCGAGGGAGTCGTACACCTTGCTGGTCTGGGAGTAGTTATAGGTTTCCGAATTATCTTTGTTGAACACCTGGGTAATCTTGCTGGCATCCGCTTTTAGGTTCGCCACAAACTCCAGCTTGTCGGATGCCTTGGCTGGCAGGCTGCCCGCCTTGACCTGAATATCCCCGACCACACCGGATTGCAATTTGCCGGCGTCATCCGTGGTATAACCCTGCAGACGGGTACCACTCGCCGTGGTCAGGTAGTTACCGCTATCACGCTGGAACATGCCCGCTCTGGTGTAGGAGGTTTGTCCGCTGCCATCTTTCAGCACGAAGAAACCACTGCCAGAAATCGCCAGATCCAACCCGCGCCCGGTGCGCATCACATCACCGTTGCGATCAAAGTTCTGGGAGACGTTGTTCATCTCGACACCGCCAGCCTGACCACCACCATAGATGGCAGCAAACTCGGCACGGCTGGATTTGAAGCCTGCGGTACTGGCGTTAGCAACGTTGTTACTGATAACGCTCAATTCCTGGTTTACGGCACGCAGGCCGCTTAATCCGATACTGAAAGACACTGTGTCGCTCCTTTCTGATTACGCTGATTTGCCGAACTGGATTGCACTGAACAGCGGGACATCGCCCACACCGGCAACCTGCAGCATGATTTCTCCCGTACCGGGCAAAGCAACACGTTCTACCTTGCTCGCTACATAATTTTTGGTCGCCACAAGGGTCTTGCCCGCCGAGGCCTTGACCTCAAAGCGGTACTCTCCGGCAGGAAGGGGGGGCAGTTCATAATCCAGCCCGCCCGCTTTGCTCTCACCCCAACTCTTGCTGGCCACCAGCACGCCGTGCTGGTCATACACTTTGAGATCCACTTGCTCCGCCGCACTTTGCAGCTCGATTTGACCGCGGATCTTGTGCTCTTGCTGTTGTTTAAGGGTTTTGCTCGGCACCATGACCTCTTTGTCGACCAAAGCGGTACTCTGCAACACCTGCTGGGTATCCATCTTGGTGTTGCTCTGTAACTGAAGCTTCTTCAGTCCCTCGACACCCTCTACCATGCTGAACTGGGCCAGCTGGGCAACATACTGGGCACCATCAAGCGGGTTGGTGGGATCCTGGTTCTGGATCTGCGCCACCATCATCTGCAGGAACTCGTTACGCAGTTGCATCCCGCTATTCTGGTTGGCTTGTGTTTCCTGAGCAGCACCGGTGCCATTGCTGGCGATCTTGGGGTCAGCAACAGCCTGACCCGTACCACGCGCCGTATCCAGACTGCTTATCTGCGGCAGACTCATGGGCTTAGGCTCCCTGACCAAGACGCAGCAAACCTTGCTGCATACTGTTGATCCGGTTGATCACCTCTACCGAGGTTTCAAAACCGCGAGAGGCACTCATCATGTCTGCCATCTCTTCCACCACGTTGACGTTGGAGTAGTAGACAAAGCCATCCTGATCGGCCATCGGGTTGGTCGGCTCCAGCCGTTTCTCGACCTGACGGTCGGACTGTACGATACCCGCCACTTGCACCGACGCAGCTCCGAGGCCATCGGCATCCTGAATCTTCTGATAGAGAGTGGAAAAAACCGGCTTGATGGCACGAAACGCGGCGTCTTCACTGGCGGCCGCGCTATCCACGTTGGCCAGGTTGGAGGCAACGGTATCCAGCCGCACGGTCTGGGCGCGCATGGCACTGCCGGCGATGTCATAAATCTTGTTGAACGACATGGTTAACGGCCCTCGATCGCCTTGGCGATCCCGGTAATCTTCATATTGAGGAAAGTGAGACTGGTCTGAAAATCGGTGGCGTTGTTGGCAAATTTGCCCTGCTCAACCCCCAATTCGGCGGTATTGCCATCCATGGAGACCTGATAAGGAATGCGATAGAGGGGGTGACGCATATCGTCACGCATGGCGCCCTGGCTGATGGCCTGACTCTCCTCGCCCGCAGCAACTTGCTGCGCGACACGGCCCAGAATCGTCTTATAATCGACATCCCGAGCCAGATAGCCCGGTGTATCCACGTTGGCCAGATTTCCCGCCAGAATACGCGCCCGCTCCGCCCTGACATCGAGGGCATAAGGGTGTACGCCGAGGGCGCTGTCAAATGAGATACTCATGCTTCATCCTTTATCGTTCACTCAGACCGGGGTTACCCTTATCAAGACTCATGCCAACCATGAAGATACCTAGTTTCAAGCGGTTACCATGTACCATCCACTGCAAGCAGATGAGAAATGAGGAAGTGCGACTTCCCGTGTGGAAATGGAGCGGCATCCTCTGGCTACTGCTGAGCGCATTGGCTCACGGTGCCCCGCAGGCGCAAAGCGCCATGCTTGAACAGTTGCTTGAACAAGATGCCCGCCAGAGTCTTGATTACTACATCACCCAGCAGGGATGGCCTGCAACCTCAGGGGAGTTTCGGGTCTGGCTTGCCCCTTCCGCCGAGCACCTTCCTCCCTGCCCCTCACACTCACTCTCGTTACAAGCAGGTGGTCAGTATCGGCAACCCTGGGGACGACGCCCCTATCTCATCGAATGCACAGATCCCGCCTGGCAAGTGCGCGGACGGGTAGAGGTCTCGTTGCTGTTGCCGGTCTGGGTTGCTGCACGGGATATCGCAAAAGGTCAGGCCATCAGCGCCAGCGATCTGGTGGAGAAAGAGTTGGATGTCAGCCGCATACAGCGCGGGTTTATCCCGAGCAATCACTCCCTGCTGGGCCATAAAAGTAACCGGCATCTGAGAAGCGGACAGCTCATCGGTGAGCTGGACTTACAAAAAAGTTGGGCGGTCAAACAGGGGGAAGGGGTACTGATCCGCGCAGGGAAAGGTGAGTTCTCCGCCACAACCAGAGGGGAGGCCCTCGATAATGGCGGAATAGGCGACGGGATCAGAGTGAAAAATCTTAGCTCTGGCAAAGAGATACAGGCATGGGTGACTGATATAGGGGAAGTTGAAACCCGTTTTTGAACCAAGATCGCAATTTGATTCAAGTTCGACAAGCCTTGGGTCGCTTGTCATAGACAGACCATCAGGAATTTATGTTATGAAAATTACCCGTACTGACTCGCTCTATATTCAAAACCAGCCTGGCCGCAAACCGGATGTCACGACCAAGCCGGAAACCAGGTCCGCACAGTCATCCGAAACCCGGATCAGCAGCACAGCGCAGTCAGTAGCCAACGCCCGCAGCCAGCTGGCAACCACATCCGACGTCGACATGGACAAGGTCAACGAGATCCGCAAAGCCATCAGTGAAGGCAAGCTGGAAATCGATCTGGATGCGCTGGGTCAGGCCATTCTGGATATGCATCGCCGATGAGCGTGGATACCAAGGCCACCGTCAAGGCATTGATCCTCGGGATCCAGCAGGATTACGGCCACTATACCGAACTCACCGCCCTGTTGCTGCGCCAACATGCACTGCTGGCAAGCCATGATGTCGATGGCCTGCAAGTCCATAACGAGCAGCAGACAGCGCTGATGGCCAAGGTGACACAACAGGCAAAGTTACGCTGCCAGCAGCTGCAGACATTGGGCCTCAAACCAGATGAGAAGGGGATGGCCACCCTGATAGCCAAACTGCCACCTCCCCTGCGCACCACGGTAACCAATCAATGGCAACAGCTTGAACAGCTGCTGCACCAGTGTCTGCGCCAGAATGATCTCAATGGCCGCCTGCTGGCAGGCCAGATGGAGACGATTCATTCACTGTTGGGACAAGAGTCAGGTTATCGCGACCCGGACAGCATTACGGATTAACCCTCCGTCTTACTTTTTGCGGGTCAGGTGACGCAAACTCGCCAGCTCATCCAGCAGCAGTTGATCCCGCCTCTCCTGCTGCTGGCGAGCAACATCATCACGTCGTGCCAGCAATAGCTCCAGCCCCTTGACCCGCCCGAACTGCCGGACAAGTTCCCCTTCGTGGCGCTCCAGATCCAGTCTGGCCAGCGCAGATTGCTGCACCTGATGGGAGAGCAAACGGCGCAACTGGCCATCCATCTGTTGCTTGTTTTGCCATAGCAACGGGTGAAACTTGTCGGAACCGGGCCGCAGCGAGGAGATCACTTCCTGCAATTTGTGTGCTCGCTGCTCTTCCCGCAACGCCAGCTCCCGCAAGCGTCGACGCTCGGCGCCAAGATTTTCCAGCTCTTCCTGTTGCAACCCCAGATAAGACTTCAGCATAACGAATCCTTATCCCTGCCCCAGCACCTGCTTGAGACCAACCATCACCTGTTCAAAGGCCATCTCTTCATGCAAGCCTTGCTGCAGAAATGCCGCAATCCCCGGATAACGCTGAACAGCCTCATCCATCTGCGGATCAGCCCCTGGTTGATAACCGCCCAGTGGCAGCAGCTCACGCACTTGCTGATAGCGTCCCCATAGCTGGCGCAAGGTGACCGCCAGCTTTTGCCATTCGGCAGGCACGACTTGTGGCATGACCCGACTCACCGAGGCACCGATATCGATGGCGGGATAGTGGCCCTCTTCTGCAAGACGGCGGGTTAGCACGATATGACCATCGAGAATGGCGCGCGCCGCATCGACCACCGGATCCTGTTGGTCATCCCCTTCCGCCAGCACGGTGTAGAACGCACTCAGACTGCCATCCGGATGCGTGCCGTTACCGGCTCGCTCCACCAGCTGGGTCAGCATGCTGAATACCGAGGGTGGA
This sequence comes from Aeromonas sp. R3-1, assembly GCF_040908345.1. Classification (NCBI taxonomy): domain Bacteria; kingdom Pseudomonadati; phylum Pseudomonadota; class Gammaproteobacteria; order Aeromonadales; family Aeromonadaceae; genus Aeromonas; species Aeromonas sp. R3-1. The sequence goes on along the minus strand of NZ_JBFODN010000242.1, from coordinate 15,636 downwards.
TACCCCCTGGTGGCAGGAGGTTCACCGATGGCCAGCGCGATTTCCCGCTGCGCCTGGGCATAGCGGGTCAGTGAATCCATCAGCAGCAGCACATCCTGCCCCTGCTCACGGAAATACTCGGCAATCCGGTGGCATAGCTGAGCCGCTCGCAGTCGCATCAGGGGAGATTGATCCGCTGGCGCCGCAATGACCACGGCGCGAGCCAGACCATCGGCCCCCAGACTGTGTTCGATGAATTCGCGCACTTCACGGCCCCGCTCACCAATCAGTCCCACCACCACAATCTGGGCTGCGGTATTGCGGGTCATCATGCCCAGCAACATACTCTTGCCTACCCCCGAGCCGGCGAACAGCCCCAAGCGCTGGCCCTTGCCAACCGTCAGCAGGCCATTGATGGCACGGATACCGACATCCAGCGGTTCACGTACCGGGGTTCGCAATAGCGGATTGGGGGCAAGAGCAAACAGAGGGACACTGTCACCAACATCGGGTAACGGCTGCCCGTCGAGGGGCTGCAGCAGGCCATCGAGTACCCGCCCCAGCAGATGACGACCAAGCCGAACGGTTTCCTCTCCATCGATCGGTTCGACCTGAGCTCCCGCGAAGAGGCCACTCATCAGCTGCAGCGGCATCAGGTAAGAGATATCCCGGTTAAAACCGACCACCTCGGCCAATAGCGGTGCACCACTTGCCGTGCTGACACGACAACGCTGTCCCATCACCAGTTGGCAACCGACTACCTCGAGAGTCAAGCCGGTCACTCGCACCAACCGGCCAAAACGACGAAACACGGGCAGTTCATCCAGATTATCCAGCGCACTGGTCAGTGCCTGCTGCAAGGCTTCATGCATCTTGCGGCACGTCCAGCGAGCTGTTGAGCTGTTCGATGCAGGTTGCCAGACGGGAGCTGGTGCTTACCTCGACGACGGCAGCGCGCGTTTCGATACGGGCATCGCCTACCCCAAGTGCTGCATCAACTTGCAATGGCCACCCTTCGCAGCGAGTCACCCCCTGCTCGGCGAGTCGCTGTCGATCTCCCTCGTTGAGGTAGATCACCAGCTCTTCCGATTCACTCGGCAAGGTAGCCAGCGCCTGTTCGACCTGATTCATCACCTGCTGCGGATTGAGGGTGAATTCGGCCATGATGACCCGCTTGGCCACCTGCGCCACCAGCTGGGCAATCAGCTCTTTCTGCTCGGCCATCCGGGCCCGGCTCAGTGACTCCCACTGCTCTTGCAGCTTGGCAAACGGCACCATTGCTTGTTCGAAGGCGGCTCGCCCCTCCGAAAGGCCCTGAGCAAACCCGCGGGTTTGCCCTTGTTGCAAACCGGTGCTCTCGCCTTCCTGCAGGCCGCTGGTCAGCCCTTGCTGATAACCGGCCTGATAACCTTCGTCATGACCTTGCTCCAGCCCCTGCTGATAGCCGAATTCAAACTGTTCTTGCTGACTCCGTGCCTCTTCCCCACTCTGACCGAGCGCAGGGAAACGATACAGACGGGTCGCCCCAGGCATCAATTTGCGCACATTGTGACTCATGAATGCCTCCTTTTAACTGACGGTGGGCTCTTCGAACAGCTGGAACTCGATCTCGCCCTGCTCCACCAACTCGCGGACCAGTTGCATGACCTCTTCCCTTGCCTGCTCGACCTTGCGCAAAGAGACACTGCCCTGGTTCTGGATTTGATCGTCCAGCGCCTGAGCCATCCGCTTCGGCATGGCACCCAACACCACCTTGCGGAAGCTGGTTTCGGTGTTCTTGAGAGCCAATGCCAGCAATTCGCTGGGCAGCTCCTGTACCAAACGTTGCAAGGTGTCGTCGCTCTGACGGCGCAACGCCATGAAATCGAACATGTTCTTCTCGATCTCCAGCGCCATGTCACCGTCGTGTTCGCGCAACAGGGAGAGCATCTGCTCCTTGTCCCCCTGATAACGGTTGAGAATATCGGCTACCTGCCGTACCCCGTTTACCTTGGCACCGGATTGATCTGCCACGTAGGTGAGACAGCGATCCAGCGTCAGTCTGAGTTCGCCCAGCACATGTTCACTGACACTGCTGAGACTGGCGACGCGCACCAGCAAATCGTCATGTACCGAGCCGGGCAAGGCATCGAGCACGGCTGATGCGGTCTGGGGCGGCAGGAAGGCCAGCAGCACAGCCTGCATTTGGGGATGTTCGTTGCGGAAGAAACGGGCCAGCACATCGGCAGGCACCCACTGCAGGCGCTGGATATCCTGGCTCATCACATCGCCGTACAGACTGTCGAGCAGACTACGGGAGAGTCGTTGCCCCAGAGCAAGATCGAGCGTCTGTTCCAGATACTCCCGTGAGGCACTGCCAATACCGCTCTGCTCGCGGTAATGATTGAAGAACTGCTGCAACGTCCACTTGGCTTCCATCGAACTGACGCCAGAGAGAGAGGCCATCTTGGAAATCAAACGCTGCACTTCGTCACGGGAGAGCTTCTGCATTACCTTGGCAGCAGACTCGGTCCCCATGCTCAGCAACAAGATGGCGGCCTTCTCAAGGTTGTCGATATCGATATCAACGGCACTCTGATTCAAGTTAACGCTGTTCATTGCCACTCACCCATGCTCTGACAACCTCCGCCACCCGGGCGGTATCTTTTTCAACCAGCAACTGCAAATGCTTGAGCTGAACCTCCAGCTCGGATCCCGGTTCCGGCAACGACTCCATATCGAGCGACGAGAACTGGGGCTCCATCTTGTTGTCAGTACGGATCAGACTATTTGAAAGAGCAGACGTCAGCTGGGGATCATCGTCATCCCTGCGCATGGACAATCCGACCGTGGGCTCCAGCTCTTCTTCCGTCTCACCCATTTCCATATCCGGCTGCTGTTGGGTGCGAACCAGATGTTTCACCAACGGCCGAATACCGAAGAAGACCAGCGTCAGGCCAAGCAAACCACCGACCAGATAACGCAGGGAGTCTTGCCAGTAAGGGGTCTCCCACCAACTGGATTCGGGAGCGGCTACTTGTACTGCACCATTGAAATCGAAGGCCTGCAGACTAATCTGATCGCCACGCGTCTCATCGAAACCGACAGCACGCTCTACCATCTGACGGATCTGTTCCAGTTGCTCGGCACTCCAACCACCTTTCGGAGCGATCTGCTGATTGAGCAGAATGGAGACGTTAATTCGCTCCAGACGTCCCTGCTGGTAACGGGTGTGCACTATGGTGCGACTGTTTTCGTACTGCTTGCTGACTTCCTGACGCTCGGTACGAGTGTCATTCTGTTGTGTAGCGGTATTGGCATTGCCTTTGTCAGCACCAGCCTTTTCATCTTTTGCCGCCGTTTCAGGCGGGCGGTTGGATAACGCCCCCGGGATCCCCATCGCCAACGCATCGATGGTCTTGTCTGACTTGTTGGACTCGCGAGTCACCACGCCTTGCGGATCGAGCTGCTGCTGGGTCTCTTCGACAGCGTTGAAGTTAACGTCTGCAGCTATCTGCACCTTGAAATTGGTGCTGCCCAGCATGGGATAGAGCATGTCATTGGCACGCTGACGAATGTATTGTTCCAGCTTGCGGACATACTCCATCTGTTGAACGCTCTGCTTGCCAAAACCGACCTTGTCCCCCAGCTCTGCGCTGAGCAACTGGCCGGATTGATCAACCACGGTCACGGCACCAGGTTTCATTCCGGAGATACTGCCCGCCACCAGATTGGCAATCGCCTCGACCTGACCCGCTTCGATGGATTGGCCCGGTTGCATATCGAGCATTACCGATGCGCTGGGTTTCTCCTCATCGCGCCCCACGAACAACGTGCGCTTCGGAATAGCAAGATGAACACGGGCACTGCGTACGGCATCGAGGGCTATGATGGTGCGGGCCAGCTCCCCTTCCAGGGCATGACGATAACGCGCCCCTTCCATAAATTCGCTGGTACCCAGTCCGGTTACATTGTCCAGCCCTTCCAGACCAGACGGCATGGCTGCACGCACCCCTCGTGCAGCAAGCGCCATCCGGACATGAGCAAGCTGGTTTTCAGGAACCAGTACCTGACCAGTACTCTTTTCCAGACGGAAAGGCACCTGCTCTTTCTCCAGCATCTCCATGATGTTGGCGGTATCGTATAGCTCCTGTTTGCCATACAGGGGTACATAGTTTTTGCTGGAGGTCCACAGGATAACGACTATGGTACCGGCCACAATGGCAGCCAGCAGAGCAATGGTCAGGATCGATTTGTTGTCACGGGAGAGGGTACGCCAATTGCGTAATCCCTCTTGTAGCCTGATTTTGAGCGAATCAGGGGCGGCCCCCTGAGGAGACGTTACCAGTTCAGTCATCTGTTACCTCAGAGCGGCATGCGCATAATGTCGTCAAAACCGGTCATCAGCTTGTTGCGAACCTGCATCAAGGCTGAAAAACTCAAGCCGGCTTTTTGACTCGCCACTATGGCGCCCACCAGATCATCGCTCTGCCCGGCATCTACGGATGCCATTAATTTTGACGCGACATTCTGCTGTTCATTGACGCGCCCGACCACATCCCGCATGGCATCGGTAAATGATGCTCCCGACAGCTCATTGGATTCGATAGAAGGGGTCTGGCTTGCGACACGCTGCATCTCCTGCATCTGCTGCAGTAGTGTCACCTGTGATGACATCATCTGAATCTTCACTTTTTATCCCTCTGCTTGAATCTGCTGTTCAATATCAATGCCTTGCTCACGCATCGCCGCAAGTTTGTAGCGCAGTGCCCGGGTTGTCATGCCCAGTGCATCGGCTGTGCGGGTACGATGGCCACGAAAGCGGCGCAAGGTCTCTAATACAAATTGGAACTCGGCATGCCGCCGAGTTTCACTTAACCCCTCGGGAGCATGCCACGTGTCTGCTGCGACTGTTTCTTCGTGAAGAATGCAATTTGGCAACATCAAATCGACGGACTGTATATGCAAACCACGCGCCATTATTAATGACCGTTGAATGACATTATCCATCTCTCGTACATTTCCTGGCCATTCATATGACAGCAACAACTGACAGGCACGTTCACTCAGGCGATAACCCTGTTGGGATGCATAACGCTCAATAAAGTAGTTGGCCAGCGGAATAATATCCTCAGGACGTTCACGCAATGCGGGCCAATTCATTGGCAATACATCAAGACGATAGAAAAGGTCTTCACGAAATAGCCCACATGCAACCAGTTTGCGCAGATCTTTATTGCTGGCGGCAATGATTCGAACATCAAGAGCAATCGTTTGATTGCTGCCAAGTCGCTCAACTTCTTTTTCTTGCAGCACCCGTAATAATTTAGCCTGCAGGTTCAAAGGAAGCTCTGATATTTCATCCAGCAACAGGGTCCCCCCCTGAGCCAACTCAAATTTGCCGGGCTGGGCAGAAACAGCACCGGTAAATGCACCTTTATTGTGGCCAAAAAGAATTGACTCAAGCATTGCCTCAGGAATTGCTGCACAATTAATCGCCAGAAATGGTTTTTCCGCTCTGACAGACATTTCGTGAATATAACGGGCCAACCGTTCTTTACCGGTTCCTGACTCACCACCGATCAGAATGGTGGCAGAGGTTTTGGCTGCTCGTCGGGCCAGTTGCAAGACCTGCAGGCTCATGGGCGACACAGCGATAAGATTGGGGATCGCCTGACGAAGGCGTAGAGCACCACGGACAGCATCGAGCAATTGCTGGGGGCAGAAGGGTTTGACAATATAGTCAACAGCCCCGGCACACATAGCTTCCGCAGCAATGGTGGCCTGGTGCTCATTGACCATGATGACACAATCAAGTCCTTCGAATTCACGCAGAATACGCGGCCCGAGCTCGGTCATAGCATCCATATCGAGCAGGATCAAATTGACATTACCATCTGCAATAATGCCCTTTGATTGTTTAACAGAATTAACGTTTGATACCCTGATGCCTTCCTTGGATAGGATTTTTTCAACCTCATTTTCGGCAAATATTAGCGGCTGAATCAATAATATATGTGGCCCAGCCAAGCTATCGCCACACAACCCGATCTTTGTATTTATTGGTAATCCCGAAGACATAGACGTCTGACACCTGTGATTGTGGATAGAACAATCAATAGAGCTGAATTATCAGACACAAAGGAGAAATACAAATGCGCACTTAAAAAAGTGAAATCTGTATCTAGATGGTAACAGGATTGTATCCAAACTCACCTTGGTAACCCCGCTGTCATTAGCTTTCCTGCTGTTAGACCGGAGGCTTTGCGTCCTGACTTTTCAGTTCAGTTTGCCCTTACAATGTGATAACACGCCCCGCCAGATGGGCTAAGCGTGTGGCAACACAATTAATATTGTTTTTGTTATTTAACTTTCACACATTGCTGCGTCAATTTTCGCCACATAATATAGTATTCATACGGCAATTCAAGCAAAGGCGGAAAAAACACTTCCCCATCAGCGCATTTATCCAACAGCAATTAACCAAGTGTACCAATTACCTCTACCCGTAACTCTTCCGGTATTTCATTATAAGAAAGCACTTTGAGTCCCTTTGAGAATGATCGTGCATAACGTGCCATCAACGGTCTCAGTTGCGGCATAACAACCAACACCGGGGCATGTCCCAACTGCTGCAACTGCTCCTTCACCAACGGCATATTTTGCTGCAATTGGGCCAGCAGTTGTGGATCAACCGGGAAGCTGTCCAGCTGGATTTTTCCCTGCTGTTGTGACTGATTCATTGCAGCCAGCAATGTCTGCTCAAGGCGATCATCCAGCGTAAACGTAGCCAGCACATCGCGATTACCAATGGCCTGCCGTACAATCTGGCGCTTCAAGGCACAGCGCACATCGGATGCCAGCAAGACAGGGTCTTTGGTCAGCTCGCTCGCATCCAGCAGCGTCGTGGCAACGGTTCGGATATCGGTAAGACTGACCTGATCCTTTAGCAATTGACGAAACACTCTCAATTGCTGCATCTGAGTCAGCGCCAGATTGAGCTCTTCAGCCAACCGGGGGGACTGACTGGCGAGGTATTGGCCCAGTTTGCCAACTTCATCGTGACCAAACAGTGCATCAAGCTGTTCACGCAACAGCTTGCTGGCGTGAGTGGCAATCACAGTGGCCGAATCCACCACCGAGTAACCAAGATTAAGTGCCTTGGCCTTTTGCTCAGGGGAGATCCAGACCGCACTCATGCCGTAGGCCGGGTCCTGAGTCAACTCGCCATCTAAAGCACCATAGGTCTCACCACTGCTGATGGCCATCAAGCGCTGACAATCCACATTCCCCATCGCTAACGCGACGCCGGACAGCTTGATCCGGTACTGATCAGGCTGCAGTTGCAGATTGTCGCGCACCCGGATCTCGGGGAGCAGAAAACCATATTGTTCGGATAGGGTTTTGCGTATCCCGCGCACCCGGGCAAGCAGTTCAGCCCCTTTATCCGTTTCAGCCAAAGGCACCAGACGATAACCAAGCTCGATGGCGACCGTATCGACCGGCGGCAAATCCTGCCACTCCAGTGCCTGCTGTTCAGGCTGAATCATTTGACGAGTCAGCTCTTGCACTGCATCCAGATCCGGCACATTGACGGCTCGTTTGCTGACACTCCAGCCAGTCCAGGCAAGTACAGCTGCGAAACTGAGGAATGCGAGCATCGGCATCCCGGGCACCAGACCCAGGATCAGCATGATGGTTGCAGAGGTATAGATGACGCGAGGCGATGCCAGGATCTGCTGACCAACCTGATCAGCCATCTCCCCCTCATCACTGACCCGGGTCACGATAATGGCCGCAGCAGTCGACATCAGCAGGGACGGGATCTGGGCAACCAGACCATCACCAATGGTCAGCAGTGCATAGCGCTGGAAGGCCTCCGCGACGGGCAAGGCATGCTGGAAGATACCGATGGCCAACCCACCCACCAGGTTGATGATCAGCACCAACATGCCAGCTATCGCGTCACCACGAACGAACTTGGAAGCACCATCCATTGCACCATAGAAGTCCGCTTCTCGCGCGATCTCCTCACGGCGAGCCCTGGCCTGATGCTGATCCATGGTGCCGGCATTCAAGTCAGCATCGATGGCCATCTGCTTGCCGGGCATAGCATCCAGAGTAAAGCGGGCGGATACTTCCGAAATCCGCTCGCCACCCTTGGTGATCACCACAAAGTTGATGATCATCAGGATCACGAAGACCACCAGACCGACGACATAGTTGCCACCGATCACGACTTCACCGAATGCCTGGATGACCTTACCGGCCGCTTCATGCCCTTCATGACCGTGCAGCAACACCACACGGGTAGAGGCCACGTTCAGCGACAACCGCATCAGGGTGGCAACCAGCAACACGGTTGGGAATACCGAGAAATCGAGTGGTCTGCGGGCCGAGACGGACACCAGCAACACCAGTACCGCCAACACGATGTTGAAGGTAAAGAGCGCATCCAGCAGCCAACCGGGCAGAGGCAGGATCATCATGGCCAGAATGGCCAATAACATCAGCGGAATTGCGGTATAGGATTGGGTGAATACACGCCAGTTCACAACTTACCTCTCAGGTTGACGTAACTCGGGCGGTACATATAACGGGGCAAGCGGGGTCGGTTTCCTCCCCTTGCCTGCCTCATACGCCCTTAACTGCAATACATGGTTCAATACATAGGCAACTGCCGTGTACAGCCCTGCGGGGACTTCCTGATCCACCCTGGTCGAGTGATAGATGGCTCGCGTCAACTCGGGCAAGCTCATCACCATCTTGTCATGCTGCTTGGCAACCTGACGGATCCGCTCGGCCATGCTGTCGACCCCTTTAGCAATCACGAAAGGGGCATTGGCACGAGTAGCATCATATTTTATTGCCACCGCATAATGGGTCGGGTTAACGATAATCACATCTGCCTGCGGTACCCGCTGCTCGATACGCGCACGAGCAAGCATTCCCTGCACCTGGCGGATTTTGGCCTTGATCTCGGGACGCCCTTCGCTGTTCTTGTGCTCATCCTTGACCTCTTGTTTGGTCATCCTGAGCTGCTTGTTAAGCGACCAGCGCTGATAGGGCACATCCAGCACGGCAATCAGCATCTGTACGCTCCCTAGCAGAATAAATGCCTGGGAGAGGATTCGTAGCGCCTGCTCGAGGGCCGCCTGAGGGGGCATCCGGTTCATCATCAACAAGGAAGGCCATTGATGATTTAACATCAACGCCAATGTGCCACCGATCAGCGTCACCTTGAGCAGTGACTTCAGCAACTCCATCAGGCTGTTCTTGGAGAACATCCGCCCCAGCCCCTTCAAAGGGTTCATCTTCTCGCCACTGGGTAGCAGCTTTTTCCAGGTCAGCGCCATACCACCCGGCACTATGCTGAGCAACACCAGCATCAGAGCCAGAAAACCAAACAGGGGCAGCAGCACCCACAGCATGTTTATGAGCGCTTCACCCAGCCAATGGATCATCATCTGCGGGTCACGGGCACCTTGCCAGTCAAAACGCTGCGGACGCTTCATCAACTCGGCAAAGAACTGGCCAAACCCCGGCACCATCCACTGCATCACCAACCCGCCAAGCAGCAGCAAACCGGCAGAACTGAGCTCTTTTGAGCGGGCGATCTGCCCCTCATCTCTCGCTTTCTGGCGTTTCTGGCTGGAGGCCTCTTCGGTTTTGTCCTGTGCGCTGTGCTGACTCATGCCGGGGTCAAGCCTCGCAACTGTTCAAGCACATGGGTAACCAAATCCAGATAACGGGAGGGCACACCACTGATGGAGAGCGCCATGGTGAGCAACCCGAGCAACAGGGTCATGGGAAAACCGAGGGAGAAGATATTGAGCGAAGGGGCGGTCCGGTTCATCACCCCGAAGGTCAGGTTAACCATCAACATGGCGACAACGGCAGGCAACGTCAGCAACAGGGCGGCACCGATAGACCAACCAAACAACCCGATCACACCTTTCATATCGATCAGATCCAAAGATGAACCCGGCGGCCAGCTACGCAGGCTCTGCACCAGAATATCCAGTACCACCAGATGGCCATTCAGCCCCAGGAAGAGCAATGCGCAGAACACCATCATGACCTGACTGATGATAGGGGCAGAATCACCGTTGACCGGATCATTCATCACCGCCATCGCGAGCCCCATCTGCATGGAGAGGATCTGCCCCGCTGTGGTCATCACCATATAGAGCAGCTGGACACACAGACCAAACAGCAAACCAAACAGCAGCTGCTCCACCGCCAGGACCAGCGCACCGGCACTGAAAGGATCGACAACCGGCATATCCTTCATCATGGGGGCGAGCAGCAGGCTGATGATGAACGCCAGCATCAGGCGAACTTGCGCAGGCACCCGGGTATCCCCAAAGACCGGCATCACCCAGAATGCCATACCGATCCGAATAAACGGCCACCACCACTGTCCCAACCATGCGGTCAGGTCAGCAGCACTGAGGGACAGCAGCGAATTCATCCGATAAACCCGGGGATTTTAAGAAAAAGATCCTGGAACAAGGTGGTGATCTGCGACAACAGCCAGTTACCCGTAAAGATAAGGGTCATCAAAGTCACGATAAAACGGGGAAGAAAACTGAGCGTCTGCTCCTGGATCTGGGTGGCCGCCTGAAAAATACTGACCACCAAACCTACGATCAGGCCCGGTACAATCAGCACCGAGACCATGGTCACCACCAGATTGACCGCGCCACCAACCAGGGCAACGCTCTGCTCAGGGGTCATATCAGCCTCCCCCACCAAAGCTGGCAGCCAAAGTGCCGACGGTCATCGACCAGCCATCGACCAGCACAAACACCATCAGTTTGAAGGGTAAGGAGATGATCAGCGGTGAGAGCATCATCATCCCCATCGCCATCAAGACGCTGGCGACCACCAAATCGATCACCAGAAAGGGGATAAACAGCATAAAGCCAATCTGAAATGCGGTATTCAACTCACTCAATACAAACGCGGGCAACAGCACCCCGAAAGGCACATCCTCTTTGGCGACCGTTGTTGGTTCGCCAGAGATGCGCAGCATCTGCTCCAGATCCGGTTCACGGGTTTGGGCCAGCATGAATTTGCGCAGGGGTTTCTCTGCCTTGGCAATCCCCTCTGACAGGGTTATTTCATTCTGGTCATAAGGGACAAATGCATTCTGATACATGTCCGTCCAGACCGGACGCATAATCACCACAGTCAGGATGAGGCTGATGCCGATCAGCACCCGGTTGGGAGGGCTCTGCTGCAAGCCAAGTGCCTGTCTCAATATGGCCAGTACGATGATGATCCGGGTAAAACTGGTCATCATCAGTAATAAGGTCGGAAGCAGACCCAACAGGGTCATGAAGAAGAGGATCTGCAACTTGATGTTGTAGTCCTCGCCCCCTGAAGCGCCTGGCGATACCGAGAACAGGGTCATGTCCGCCCCCCAGCCGGGCAGCGAAAATAACAGCAGCGTCAGCAGCAGATAGCGCATCAGTCGTCCATGCCACCCAGCAGGTTGGTATCGATGACATCGACCAGGCGCAGACCATATTTGCCATTCACGACGACGACTTCGCCCTTGGCAAGCAGACGGCCATTCACCCGCACATCCAGCGGTTCACCCGCCAGCTTGTCCAGCTCAATGACAGCCCCCTCCTCGACGCGCATCAAATCGCCGAGCGGCACTTCGGTACTGGCCACTTCCAGCGTCACCTTGACCGGGATCTGGCGAAAGAAGGAAAGATCCCGTTGTTTGCTGCTACTGGTGGGGGCCAAGTAGTCTGCGGCGCTAGGCATGCTGATGTCGTCACCAAACAGTTGATCCAGTCCATCCAGATCCAGCGGATCATTCATATTGTGCTCGCTCATGATTCAATTTACTCCTCTACAACCGTCGCAACCTGATAGACCAGGCTGCCTTTGTGTTCTGCGATTCGTCCACTGAAGCAGGGACGGCTGCCAATCAGTGCTGGCACAACTTCAGGCAAGTCCAGTGACAGCACATCACCCACCTTGAGACACTCAAGATCCGCCAGCGTCATGGACAATTGGCCCATCACCACCCGCAGACGTACCGGGACATGAGTCAGAGCCTGTTCCAGCTGACCTGCCGGCAATGAATGACTGACCGGAGAAATGGACTCCTCGGGGGGAAGCAACCACATCTGCCAGTAATGAGTGCAATTACCTGCCTGCAGGGTTGCCTGCGTGGTCCAGAGCTGACGGTGGGCGATGGAATCCCGCGGCACGACATGCAACTGCCACTTCAAATCCCCCAACCCCAGACAAGCACACCAGATATCAACCTGATACTGGCAAAGCCGCAATAACAGCCGCTGTTCGGTATCGGTCAGCCCTTTGCCAGACTGAACATGCTCCTCTTTTTGCTGCAAGGTGCCGCCGAAAAAGAGGACCGCAAGACGATAGATGACCAAGGGTGCGATCGAGAAATAGACGGCGCGCTGTGGTTCAAGCGGACTTCTCGCTTCGACCCAGATATGAGCGTCATCTATCTCTGCCGGACCGGAAAAGGCGAACTCGCCATAATTCAGTTCGCACTCCGCACTATTGAACAGCTGGGCCATACAACTCGCAGCTTGCAGGGAAAATGTGCTCAACTGGCCATTGACCTGCTTCAAGCGGGCGTGATTAAGCCGCTCGACACCCAACAGATCATAATGAGGCAGGGTTCTGCCACGTTCTGCGCTAAGCAGCCGGGAAGGTGTGAGCATTGCGCTGCTTGATGACATTAATAATCCACCTTAACCATTTCATCTCGCCTTATTGCCACAGGGTCGCTCATCAGGCCAGCAGTGTGATAGATACAGACAGTCCAGCCGACGTATATCGACCAAAAAGGGTGAGAACTTTATTACAAATTCCAGAAAGCCGCCATGCGGTGCATCTCGGCGTGAATAATAAAAATCCCGGTGCCGTTAGGCACCGGGATTTTAGCGTGACGGTTCACGCGGAATGAGGTCGGAGTCGGCCTGTAAGCCGGGTTCTGTACCGGGTTGCCCCGGGTAGCAATCATTCCTCTAGGCCAGCAATCGCTCGCTGGCTCAAGCAACCTACCCGCCCCCAACGCGGGCCGCGCCAATAGGGGCCTATTTGGTCTTGCTTCGGGTGGAGTTTACCGTGCCACGAACTGTTGCCAGTCGCGCGGTGCGCTCTTACCGCACCCTTTCACCCTTACCTGATCCCTTGCGGGCCATCGGCGGTCTGCTCTCTGTTGCACTGGTCGTAGGCTCACGCCCCCCAGGCGTTACCTGGCACCCTGCCCTGTGAAGCCCGGACTTTCCTCCCCTCCGCCCGTCTGTCCCGAGGGACACAACGACGAAGCAGCGATTGCCCAGCCAACTCCGAGGCGCGGATTATAGCCTTGCGATACGCACGGGGTAAACCGGCAATTCCCGTTTACAGCCATTTATCGCGCTTTGGCCATCGTTTACAGACTGAATGCTCGCCGGTTCGGGGGATTGCACAGGTCAGAAAAAAGTCTACTGGCCTATTTCATCGGCTCAATAGTGCTCGAGACCGTATTTGTAGAGGGCATTCTTCTTCACACCGTGGATCTCGGCGGTCAGGGCGGCCGCTTTTTTCAGTGGCAACTCGGCCACCAGCAGACCCAGAGTACGGATCGCCTCGGCTGGCAGATCCTCTTCTTCTTTGGCGGCGCCAGCCACGACCAGCACGATCTCGCCGCGGCAGCGGTTGTCATCCTCGCCAAGCCAGGTCAGCATTTCGGACGCTGGCAGACCGTGGATCGACTCGAAGGTCTTGGTCAGCTCACGGCACACCACCACCTGACGCTCGCCGAGAATGCGAGCAATCGCTTCTACTGTATCCTGCACACGGCGCGGGGATTCGTAGAACACCAGCGAGCGGGTGTCTTCAATAACGGCTTGCAGGCGATCGTCACGTCCCTTGCTCTTGGCGGGCAGGAAGCCCTCAAAGGCAAATCGATCGGTGGGCAGACCGGCCGCGCTCAGAGCGGTGATGGCAGCACAGGGCCCAGGCAGCGGTACCACCTTGACCCCGGCTTCACGACAGCGGGTGACCAAGTGATAACCGGGGTCGCTGATGAGCGGAGTGCCGGCATCGGAGACCAGCGCAACACTCTTGCCCTCTTTTATCCGGCCGATCAGCACATCGGCTTTCTGCTGCTCGTTGTGATCGTGCAGGGCGAAGGTCGGCACCGAGATTTGGTAGTGGCTGAGCAGGATACCGGTATGTCGGGTATCTTCGGCTGCCACCAGATCGACACTGCGTAAAATGTCCAATGCACGCTGGGTGATGTCCGCCAGATTGCCGATCGGAGTGGGGACTATATACAGGGTTGGGATGTCACTCATGGGATCTCCGAGTGCCCCGACAATTGTGTCGCCATATTGGCCCGTTTACACTATGGGGAACTTCAACACTGGTCGGGGAATGAACTTGAACCGGGTTACAAAGCAGCTAAGTGTATCACGACTCTTCGGCATCATACTCGCGGCAGTACTGCTCGCCGCCTGTGCGTCGGAGCCCAATCAACCGTCAGGGCCGTCAGGCATGCCCTCTGCGTTCTCCAATCTGACCAAGAATGCCCAGTGGTATCTTGAGCAGGTGGACCCCGCCAAGCCGGCCGAGGCCTTTACCTGGCAGATGCTGGCGGCACGCAGCTATCTGGCGCTGGGCCAGGCCAAACCGGCCTCGGCACTGTTCCAGCAATTGCAGAAGCAGGCCAAGGATCCCGTTCAGAAGGCGCAGTTGCAACTGCTGCAAGCCCATCTGTTGCTGGCGCAAGGCCACGCCAATCAGGCGCTGATACTGCTGGAAGGCAAACCCGAGGTGGTGCTGGATGCCGATACCCAGAAGGATTGGTATCGCCAGCGCGTGGTGCTGCAGCTCGACATCAACAACAAGTTTGGCGCTGCCAAGTCGTTGATTGCACTGGAGCCCTACCTCAATCAGAGCGAGCAGGCGACCAACCATCAGCAAATCTGGTCGTTGCTCAAAAGCATGACCCCCTCCACCCTGCAGGCGCTGGAAGAGGCTCCGGCCCCTGATGTGACCACCGGCTGGTTGCGACTGGCGGCACTGGTCAACGAGTTTGGCGCCCAGCCGAACCTGCTGGCCCGCCAACTGGCAGGCTGGAAGCGCGACTTCCCCAACCATCCAGCCCAGAAGGATATGCCGGCAGGATTGGGCGATCTGGCTGCTACTGCCAGCACCTCGGTGCAACAGATCGCTGTGCTGCTGCCCCTCTCAGGCAATCTGGAGCCGCAGGGCGCCGCTATCCGTAACGGTATGCTGATGTCTTATAAGGAAAATCAGGGGCAATTCACCCTGAACTTCTACGACACCCAGAGTAAGTCGACCGGCGACCTTTACAAGCAGGCGATTCAGGAAGGGGCAGACATGATCATCGGCCCGCTGCTGAAAGACCGGGTCGAGGAGCTGCTCAAGGCCAATCCGACCGTACCGGTGCTGGCACTCAACGAGCTGGACAAGCCGATCGTCAACGACACCACCTACTACTTCTCCCTCTCTGCCGCAGCAGATGCCGCGCAGGCAGCCCAGTACCTCTACACCCAGGGCTACCGCAAACCGCTGCTGATCGCCGCCCAGGGGCGGATCGGTTACAGCAGTATCAAGGCGTTCGAGCAGAGCTGGGCCACCCTGAGCCAGGATAAGCCGGTCGTTGCCACC
>NZ_JBFODN010000241.1:0-21444 GCF_040908345.1 Aeromonas sp. R3-1 | reverse complement strand
CCACATCGAATCCCTTCTCCACCTGCTGGGTTTTGATGAAAGGCGAGGGGGGCACCCGCAATCCCTGATTGGCCACCAGGGTGGTGACGACCTGGGCGCGGTGGGCGGCGCGGTAGAGGATCTCCTTGACCGGAATGGGGCAGGCATCGGCATCAACCCAGATGGGCATGGCATGGTTTCCTGTAGTGAAAGCGGATAGAAAACGAGAGCGGGCATGTTAACACAAGCCTCCCCTTCCCGGCGCGGGGCTGAGTCGGCCCCGCCTTTGGTGTAAGCTGGGGCCAGCACATGAAACGAGAAGGAGACGAGATGGATCGGGTGCCCGGTGAAGTGATTTATGCCCTGACCCTGGATGGCAAGGGTGGCATGGCGCCGCTGACGGCGGGAAGCGAAGTCCCGGCGGCGCATCCCGGCTGGCTGCATCTGGATTACGGTAATCCCGATTCGGCGCGCTGGCTGTTGCAGACCCCCTTGCTCAGCGAGGCGGCCAGGGAGTCGCTGCTCGGCCAGAGCAATCGTCCCAAGCTGGTGCGGATGGGGGAGACGGTGCTGCTGATCCTGCGCGGCATCAACCACAACAAGGATCACAGGCCCGAAGAGATGGTGGCGCTGCGCATCTTCATCACCCCGGATCTCATCATCAGCAGCCGTCGTCGTCCGCTGCTCTCCGAGCAGGATGTGTTCAACCAGCTCAAGCTGGGGGGCGGCGCCGATACCCCGGCCGACTGGCTGGTGGAGATCTGCGATGCCCTGACCGATCGGGCGGGGGAGTTTGTCGAGGAGCTGCACGACAAGATCCTCGATCTGGAGGAGATGGTGCTGATGCGCGACATGCCCGCCAATGGCCGCTTGGCGCTGATCCGCAAGCAGCTCATCATGATCCGCCGCTACCTTTCCCCCCAGCGGGATCTGGTGGCACGGCTGGCCAACGAGAAGATCAGCTGGCTGGATGAGGATGACCGCCGTCGTCTGCTCGATATCGCCGACCGGCTGCGGCGCTGGCTCGATGACCTCGATGCCGGGGTGGCTCGCACCGCCGTGCTGGCAGACGAGATCAACAATCTGATGGCAGAGGCGACCAACCGCCGCGCCTACCAGATGTCGGTGATGGCGCTGCTCTTTTTACCTGCCAGCTTCCTGACCGGTCTGTTTGGCATCAACCTCGGCGGTATCCCCGGTGCCGAGAATCCGACCGCCTTCTGGGTCTTCTGCGGATCCTTGGTGGCGCTGGCAAGCGGGCTGGCTATCTGGCTCAAGCATCGGCGCTGGTGGTAAGGAGGCATAACCCATGTGGCAATCAATTGGTCTGACCCTGCTGCTGTTGCTGGGGCATACCCTGATCCGGCGGCTTATTCACAAGAGTCTGCTGGCGCTCGGCCAGAGCAGGCAGGTGAGCGAGAACCGGGTGCTCTACGTGGCCCATGTGTTCCACTTCCTGCTCGGCTGCGCCACCCTGCTGGTGCTGGCCGGGGTGTGGGGGCTCGACTTCTCCCGACTGGTGGTGCTCGCCTCCTCCTTCTTTGCAGTATTGGGGGTCGCCATGGTCGCCCAGTGGTCGATCCTCTCCAACATCACCGCCAGCATCACCATCTTCTTCGCCTTCCCCTACAAGATTGGCGACCGGATCCGCATCCTCGACAAAGATGATTCGGTCACCGGCGTCATCACCGAGATCGGCCTCTTCTATGTGCGGGTGCGTGATGACAACGGCGATCTGGTCACCTATCCGGCCAACCTGATCCTGCAAAAGCCGGTAAGAAAGCTGGAGGGCAAGGTGGCGGAACCGCTGCAACCGGAGTAGAAAGCAACCGGAATAACAAAAGGCTCCCTCGGGAGCCTTTTTACTGTGCGGTGGGTGGCGCTAGCGTTCGAAGAAGCGGTAGAGGTGCTCCACCTGAACCGGGCAGTCGGCCACCTGATGCAGATGTTCGCGGGCCTGCTCAACGGTGCCGAAACTGACCGGGCAGCCGAGGGTGTCGGTCAGCTCGTAGAGGGCGCCATCCTTGCCTCTGAATTCGATGAGCCAGCCGGGAATAGCCACATCGTGGAGTATTTCGGCCTCTTGCAGGATCTGTTGCTGATAGAGCTTACGAAGTTCACTGACTGTCATGATGCTCTCCTGTGGGGAATATCCAGCTCCAGTCTATGCCTGCCCTTTATATGCAGCAACGGGATCATCCCCGCAGGACCTCCCATGCCCAGCGGATGCGGACAAAAGTCTCGGCATTGCCGCCCCGATCCGGATGGTGCAGCAGTGCCAGCTCCCGCCAGCGGCGGCGGAGCGCCTCCTGACTTACCCCTTCATTCAACTCGAACAATGCCAGCGCCTCGGCTTTGTGCCCCTCACCGTCGTAAGCGCGCCAGAAGCGGTTGAGCAGGGCCTCCACTTCGGCACGGTCGGTCTGCCAGAACACCTGCCAGTCGAGATAGTAGCTACGCAGATTTTCGCCAAGGGCAAAGCCGTGGTTGGCCTCCAGGTTCCCAGCCAGCGGTTCGAGCCGGATATCCAGGGTGCTGATCACCAGCCACCAACCCTCTTCATAAAGCTCGGCCTGCAGCTGGTAGAGGGCGTTCATGATCAGGAAGTTGACCCGAAACAGCTGCAGCTGCTCGTCGTCGGCCAGCCGGGGGATCGCTCCCTGCTGGCGCAGAGCCGCCATCAGTTCATGCACCTTGTAGCTGCCCGCCGCCTGTTGCAGCAGCACCAGCAGAGGGGCGACCAGCGGATTGTGGTTGGCTTCGTTCATTCGGCGCCCTGCTCTCTGGGCGGCTGCAGGGCGATCAGCAGCTCACCCGCCTGCGGGGTGACGGGGCCGGTGACGATCCGGGGCTTGCCCTTGCCATCCATGATGAACAGCGGGATGGCGCCGGGATTGGCGGTCTGATACTGGGTCCAGTCGAATGCCTCGCTCAGGCGGGTAGCCTTGATCTGGCCGCCCCGGCTCAGCAGGCCGCTCAGCCGGGCATAGTTGATGTCGGGGCCGAACAGGTTCTGGCGAGCGCGAAAGGTGGCACTCTCCCGGTTGGCTTTGCCGTGCTGCTCGCTGGAGCGCAGGGAGTAGACCTGCTCCTCGCCGTAGAGGTGGGCAAAGTGCAGCACCCCGAGGGCGTTGTTGTGGCGGTTGGGGGAGAGTGCCAGCACGGTACTGATGCTGGTAAGCGGCAGGTGCAGCTCGGCATGTTCCGACTGGGGGTTGCCGAAATAGCAGGGGAGGTTGCTCATCCGCGCCTGTTTGCAGAACTCCCAGGCGGGATCGCAGAGCTGTACCGGCACCCCCTGATCTGCCAGCGCCTTGCCAATGGCCCGCGCCACCGAGTTGGCCCCTATGATGAGCCAGGTGTTGGGGGCGCTCTGGCGCATCTTGAGCAGGCTGGCCAGCGGTGCCGAGGTGAGGCTCTGCAACACCACGGTGGAGATGATCACCGCAAATACCAGCGGCACCAGCTTGTCGGCATCGGGGATCTCGGCCTGATGCAGGCTGATGGCAAACGAGGCACTGACTGCCGCCGCGACTATGCCGCGAGGGGCGATCCAGCTTAGCAGGGCGCGAGCTCGCCAGGAGAGATCCGAGCCCCAGGTCGAGACCAGAATACAGAGCGGGCGCGCCACAAACTGCACCACGCACAGCAGCGCCAGCACCATGGGGCCGAGCTGCCAGAGCTGTGCCAGATCGAGGCGGGCCGCCAGCAGGATAAACAGGCTGGAGATAAGGATGACCGCGAGATCCTCCTTGAATGCCAGCACCTCCTCCAGATCCAGCCCCTCCTGATTGGCGAGCCAGATGCCGAACACGGTCACTGCCAGCAGGCCGGACTCGTGGCTGAGCCAGTTGGAGAGGCTGAAGGTGACCAGCACCAGCGCCAGCACGCCGAACTTGTGCAGGCTGACCGGTAGCCAGTCCTTGCGAATGAGCAGGGTGGTGAGCCAGCCCGCCACTACGCCGATCAGAGAGCCGACCCCCACCGTTTTGGCCAGAGCCAGCAGGGTGTGGCCGATGAGATCTCCCTGACTGCCGAGGCGCACCGCCTCGAACACCAGCACCGCAAACAGGGCGCCGATGGGGTCGATGACGATCCCCTCCCAGCGCAGGATACGGTCCACCTCCCGGGTGGGGCGGATCACGTTGAGCATGGGGGCGATCACCGTCGGGCCCGTTACCACCAGTACCGCGCCGAGCATGGTGGCGACCCGCCAGTCCAGCCCCAGCAGGAAGTAACCGGCGCTGCCGATGACGGCGAAACTGACCAGCATGCCGGTGGAGCAGAGATTGCGCACCACCTTGCCGATCCCCTTGAGCTCGGCCAGATGGAGGGTCAGCGCCCCCTCGAACAGGATGATGGCCACCGACAGGGAGACCAGCGGAAACAGCAGATCCCCGAGCAGGGCATCGGGGTCGAGCAGGCCGCTGACCGGGCCCAGAGTCAGGCCGGTGAGCAGCAGAAACAGGATGGCGGGTACCCGCAGCGACCAGGCGAGCCATTGGGCCAGCACGGAGACCAGGGCGATCCCGGCCAGAGAGAGGGCAATCATGCAGACCTCGATTCAGGCAGTGAGTATGGAGCTAGTGTAGTGGCTAAGTTGGTCAGATTGACACCTGAAGGAGCGTGCGTCATGGCCGGGATGGGGAGATGTGCGACAGTCGGCGTCATGGTGGCTGGCTGTGGTGTGCAGGGCGCCAGCCAGACGCCAACCGTGGTGATGGGGTGGCCTTGGGGCTGGATTAGATGGGGCTCTCCTTGTGGAGCTCGCCGACACAGTTGGCCAGCGCCAGTACCAGTGCGGAGCGCACCATCTGATCGAGCCGGTTGAGCTGCATCTGGTAGAAGGCCCAATCCTCTTCGCTGGCGGGGGGCTCCAGCTTCATCATGCCGCCCTGATTGACCCCGTGCAGGCGGTCGAGCAGATCGCGGATCGGCTTGTCGCTGAAGCGGTAATCCTTGGGGTCGCGCACCAGAAAGTCGCGGATCTTGATATAGGCTTCGATATCCTGATAGCGCTCGAGTGAGATGAGGCCGAGGGCGAAGATGAGCTTGAGGCGCACCTCCAGCTGGCCGAGGGGGCCGCTCTGGTTGAGCAGGGGTTCGATGGCGTATTTGACGGCATACTCCTCCTGACGGAACGCGCGTCGCATCAGGGAGTCGACCGCCTCTTCCAGGATGGTCACGGCTTCGAGAAAGAAGCCGCGGGGGCCATCCTGCTCGTTCAGTCGTTCCAGTACTTCATCTTCCTGGTGTGTGGTCATAGGTGCATTGGGTCCAGCTGACAGGGAGAGAGTGGGCCTCTCTCCCGGTTTTTATCATATGGGGCACATTCCCTTGCCATTCAAGCGCTTGGCGCGCTATCAGTGGTGGCTGAATGCGCCGCAAGCAGGGTCATTACAGGGTTTCGTAACGGGCGACGATGGCGCGAACCACTTCGCTCTCTTCATCCAGTCCGGTGACGCGGGCCAGCGCTTTGGCCGGGCCAAGCTCCGCCAGCAGGGCTTGCAACTCCACTGCCTGCGGGTCATCGGCATTGCGATAGTGGAGCGCCGCGGCGATCCCCTCCTGCAACTGATCGCTCGGCAGGCCGTACTCCAGGGTGCCCAGTAGCGGCTTCACCAGTCGATCCCCCGCCGCCAGCTTGCGCAGCGGCTGACGACCGACCCGGTCAATCTCGTCCACCAGATAGGGGTTGGCGAAGCGGGAGAGGATCTTCTCGATGTAGGCGGCATGCAGGCGCGGGTCGAAGCCGTAGCGTTTCACCAGCACGGCACCGCTCTCCTCCATGGCGCGGCGCACCTTGCTGCGGATCACCGGATCCTCGATCGCCTCGCGCACTGTGCGGTAGCCCCGCAGCTTGCCGAGATAGGCGGTGACGATGTGGCCGGTGTTGAGGGTGAACAGCTTGCGCTCGACGAAGGCCATCAGGTTGTCGGTGGGTTCCATGCCCGCCACCTGCGGTAGCTCCCCCTTGAACTGGGTCTGGTCGACGATCCACTCGCTGAAGCTCTCGACCGTCACTTCCAGCGGGTCATCGTTGGCCGCCGCGGCGGGCGGCACGATGCGATCCACCGCCGAGTCGACGAAGCCGATGCAGGATTCGAGCGTGGCATGATACGCGACCGGCAGGTACTTGAGTACCTCCCGCTTGAGGTGGCTGGTGCCGCGCACCATGTTTTCGCAGGCGATGACGTTGAGCGGAGTCAGGTTGCCAGCATCGAAACGGGCTTGCAGCCCCTTGGCCAGGGTGCTGGCAATCTTGTCCAGAATGTTGGGGCCGACGGCGGTGGTGACCAGATCGGCGGTGATGATGCGGGCGATCACCTCGTGACCGGCGGAACTGACCGCTGCCACGTTGCGCACCACGTCCAGCTTCTGATCTGCCCCCACCACATGGACCTTGTACTCCTGACGGTGGTTGAGCTGGTCGATCAGGGTGTCGTTGACGTCGGCGAAGGTGACCTGATGGCTGGCATCCGCCAGCACTTTACCGATAAAGCCGCGACCGATGTTGCCAGCACCAAAATGCAATGTTTTCATGATATTAACCTCTTGAACCAAAGACGATGAAAGATGATTACGCAGCCTGTTCGGCACCCAGCAGATCCAGGAAGGCCTGGGGATCCGTGGTGCTGGCCAGCCGGTCGATGAGACCGGGTTCATCCAGTGCATTGGTCAGGCGGGTTATCACCTGCATGTGTTCGTCGTTGCGGGCGGCGATGCCGATCACCAGCCGCGCTACCTCATCGGCAGCCTCGCCAAAGGCGACCCCGGCCGGGTACTGGCAGATGACGATGCCGGTACGCTTCACAAACTCCTTGGCGGCGATGGTGCCGTGAGGCACGGCGATGGATTCGCCGAGGTAGGTGGAGACCAGCTGTTCACGCTCCAGCATGGCGTTGACGTAGTCGGGCGCCACGTAGCCGCGCTCGGCCAGCAGTCGGCCTGCGGTCAGGATGGCGGCCTCCTTGTTATCCGCTTTCAGTCCCAGATGCACGTCATGACGGCTCAGGGTAAAGACTTCGGCCGCTTGCGGTTCGTAGCTGTCGTCGTTGGCGGCCACCAGCAGCTGCGGGTTGGCGACATCGTCGTTGGCGGCTTGAGTCAGACTCTGTACCAGCTCCTGATAGAGGCCGTTGTCGAGGAAGTTGGTCAGTGAAATATGGTGGGCATGCGGCGCATGGCGACGGGCCCGCTCGGTCAAATCCTTGTGGGTGATGACCCAGTCTACCTGATCGTCGAGCTGATCGATGGCGCGGTTGGTGACGCTGATGTCGAGCCCGGCGGCCTGTACCCGCTTGCGCAGCATGCCGGCGCCCATGGCGCTGGAACCCATGCCCGCATCACAGGCCACCACAATATTGCGCACTGCCATCAGTTCTCCGCCCGGCTTCTTGGCCGCTGCGGTTTCGGGCTTGCTGCCCTTCATGGCTTTCATCTTGCGGGTGGCTTCACCGAGGGCATCGGCTTCGTCAGCTTCCGGCTGCTGGGCGCGGACGAACACGGCGGCGACTAGGAAGGAGACCAGAGTGGCGCTGATGATGGAGAGGGCGACCCCGATCAGGGAGGCTTTCGGCGTCATCAACAACACGGCGAAGATGGAACCCGGTGAGGCGGGGGAGACCAGACCTGCGTTGAACAGGGTCAGGGTGAAGACCCCGGTCATGCCACCGGCGATCACCGCCAGAATGAGGCGCGGGTTCATCAGCACGTACGGGAAGTAGATCTCGTGGATGCCGCCGAAGAAGTGAATGATTGAGGCGCCAGCCGCGGACTGCTTGGCCGCACCACGCCCGAACACCATGTAGGCCAGCAGCACACCCATGCCCGGGCCCGGGTTCGCTTCAATCAGGAAGAAGATGGAGCTGCCGTGCTCGGTCGCCTGCTGGATCCCCAGCGGCGAGAAGATGCCGTGGTTGATGGCGTTGTTGAGGAACAGGATCTTGGCCGGTTCGACGAAGATGGAGGTGAGCGGCAGCATGTGGTTTTCCACCAGGAAGCCGACGCCACCGGCCAGCAGACCGGAGAGCACCTTGACGAAGGGGCCAATCACAAAGAAGGCGAGGATGGCCAGCAGCATGCCGATAAGGCCGGCGGAGAAGTTGTTGACCAGCATCTCGAAGCCGCTTTTGACGCGACCGTCCATCTCCTTGTCGAAGCGCTTGATTGCCCAGCCACCGAGCGGGCCGACCATCATGGCGCCCATGAACATGGGGATATCGGTTCCCACGATGACACCCATGGTGGTGATGGCACCGACCACGCCGCCGCGCTCACCGCCCATCAGTTTGCCGCCGGTGTAGCCAATCAGCAGCGGCAGCAGGTAGGTGATCATGGGGCCGACCAGCTTGGCCAAGGTTTCATTGGGCAGCCAGCCGGTGGGGATGAAGAGGGCGGTGATAAAGCCCCAGGCGATAAAGGCGCCTATGTTGGGCATGACCATATTGGACAGGAAGCGTCCAAAATTCTGTATCTTGACTTTGGTATCCGGTGATAACATGTCGGGACCCCGTTTTAAGCCTGTTTGATTAAAAGTGGTAGTTCGGGATGGCCGGTTTTGCCGAACCGCCATCCCGGTCGTCTAAGCAACTTCAATCTACCAGCTTGCGATCAAATTAGGCTGAAAACGGGGTGTCTTGTGATCAACCTCTCAGATATCCCGTCATACCCCCTCCATAACCAGTGACCTGTGTCACATTCACATGCTGTAATTCGGCTACATTTCGATCTTTTATGTTTTACGTGACTATTTTTTGTGACTTGGCTCACAAAAGTTGCTTTGTGGCTTTCTTGCTAAATGGTGATTGGTGTCACAATTCTGATTTTTGTATTCGAATGGGACAAATCATTCAGTCACTCATCAGCGGGTAGTGACGATGGATCTATCGAAACACTCCATTGCTTACCAATGAATCAATAAATTTGTAACCCGCTTTCAGTTTTTACGGTCGGCGATGAGGTCTCTTTTGCTGCTGGCTGATGGGAATGGGCGCCAACATGCAGGATGTTATCGAGCGGCAGATGTTCGGGGCGCTTGCTTGCCGCGCAGGGCTGATAGCAGATAAAAACAAACCGCCAGCAGGCGGTTTGTCGGTTTTTGCGATCTGAGCCCTGTCGGGGCTGCGGCTTAGTAGAAGCCGGCATCCTCGGGGGAGGGGCGGGTCTTGAAGCGGCGATGGAGCCACATGTACTGCTCCGGCGCCTTGCGCACGGCGGCTTCAATCTCGCGGTTGGCGCGGGCGGCATCGACCATCTCGTCACCGCTGGGGTAGTCGGCGAGCGGCGCGCCGATATGCAGGGTGTAACCCTCGCTGGTGCGGATGTTGTAGCAGGGCAGGGTGACGGTGTTCTTCACCCGCGCCAGGGTGGCGGTGCCGGTGATGGTGGCCGCCTGCTCTACCGCGAAGTAGGGCACGAACACGCTGGCGTGGCTGCCGTAGTCGTGATCCGGTGCATACCATAGGGCGTCGCCGTTGCGCAGCGCCTTGATCATCCCCTTCACATCCATCCGGTCCACCAGATACTTGTTGGAGGCGCAGCGGCCGTGGTACTGGGCATACTCCAGTACCGGGTTGGTGTTGGGGCGATAGACCCCGACCCCTGGGCGAACCAGCCCGAAACAGCGGGCGTTGAGTTCCAGCGTCAGGAAGTGGCAGGAGAGCAGCAGCATGCCCTGACCTTTTTCCATGGCGGCAATGACATGCTCTTCCCCTTCCACCTTCATCAGGTTGCGCATCCGCCAGTCTGGCCAGAACCAGGCGATCCCCACCTCGAATACGGCGCAGCCCACGCTCTCGAAGTTGGCCTTGAGCAGTTTCTCCCGCTCATCCCGGGTCAGCTCGGGCATCGCCAGCTCCAGATTGCGACGGGCAATCTTGACCCGGGACTTCAATATCCTGGCGGCGAGGCGACCGAGCTGACGGCCCAGCCACATCTGGCTACGCCACGGCAGCAGGGTCATCAGCCAGAGCAGGCCGAGGCCGAACCAGCTGGCCCAGTAACGGGGATGAAACAGGCGGGGCTCCAGGCGGGGAGCGTTGTCATGGGCCATGGCTAATCTCTTGTTCGCAAACACAATCGGGGGATTCTAGCCGAAAAGGGGGGGCGGGGGCGAATGGCTGTGTGCTGGTCAGAGGGGTAGCTTGCGTCCGGTTAGCGTGACAGCGGCGGCAACTGCGGTCGGCTTTTTCTACATCGGGTAAAAGAGTGTGATAAAATCGCCCGCTGATTTTTCAGGTTTTGAGAGTCGATACAGATGAAGATCACCCTGCCCGATTTTGAAAAAGCCCGCGTTCTGGTCGTTGGCGATGTCATGTTGGACCGTTACTGGCATGGCCCTACTGGTCGGATCTCCCCCGAGGCGCCGGTGCCCGTGGTCAAGGTTGAACACATTGAGGAACGTCCCGGTGGCGCGGCCAACGTGGCCCTCAACTCCGCCGCCCTTGGCGCTCATGCCGTGCTGCTTGGCCTGACTGGTCAGGACGAGGCTGCCGATGCGTTGGCTGGCCAGATGGCTGGCGTCAAGGTGGCCTGTGATTTCGTTCGTCTGGCCGACTTCCCGACTATCACCAAGCTGCGGGTGCTGTCCCGCAACCAGCAACTGCTGCGTCTGGACTTTGAAGAGCCCTTCCACTCCGTCGATGCCACCCTGCTGATGAGCAAGGTCGAGCAGGCGCTGCCGAATAGCGACGTGATGATCCTCTCCGACTACGGCAAGGGTGCTCTCAACGACGTGCCCGGCATGATCCAGCGCGCCCGTGCCGCCGGTATTCCGGTGCTGGTCGATCCCAAGGGGACCGACTTCGAGAAGTACCGCGGCGCCACTCTGCTGACCCCCAACATGTCCGAGTTCGAGGCCGTGGTGGGCAAGGTGAAGAGCGAAGAGGAGCTGGTCGCCAAGGGGCTGGATCTGGTCAAGCGTTTCGAGCTGGATGCCCTGCTGGTCACCCGTTCCGAGAACGGCATGACCCTGATCCGCGAAGGTCAGCCGGAGCTGCATCTGCCAGCTCAGGCTCACGAGGTTTATGATGTGACCGGTGCCGGTGATACCGTCATCTCCACTCTGGCTACCTCACTGGCGGCAGGCAAGAGCCTGGACGAAGCCTGCGCGCTGGCCAATACCGCTGCCGGTATCGTGGTCGGCAAGCTGGGTACCTCTACCGTTAGCCCGGTCGAGCTGGCCAACGCCCTCTATACCGAGCAGGAGACCGGCTTCGGCGTCATGTCTGAAGCCCAGCTGAAAGTGGCGGTTCGTGCCGCCCGTCTGCGCGGCGAGAAGGTGGTGATGACCAACGGCTGCTTCGATATCCTGCATGCCGGCCATGTCTCCTATCTGGCCAACGCCGGCAAGCTGGGGGATCGCCTGATCGTGGCGGTCAATACCGACGAGTCGGTTCGCCGTCTGAAAGGGCCGGGTCGTCCGGTCAACCCGACCGAGCGCCGCATGGCCGTACTGGCTGCGCTGGGCGCAGTGGACTGGGTTGTGCCCTTCTCCGAGGATACCCCGCAGCGCCTGATCGCCGAGATCCTGCCGGATCTGCTGGTCAAGGGCGGTGACTACAAGCCGGAAGATATCGCCGGTTACGCCGAGGTGACCGCCAATGGTGGCGAGGTGCGCGTGCTCAACTTCGAGGATGGCTGCTCCACCACCGACATCATCAAGACGATCCGCGAGCGCGGCTAACGCGCTGCTGGCCCCGCAATCTGGCGGGGCTCACTATCGGCGGCTGCAATCCGACCGAAATACGGATAACAAAAAGGCGACCTTGCGGTCGCCTTTTTCATGTCCGATAGCGGCTATCAGCCTTTGGCTTTTGCCGTGGCGGGCATCAGACCCTGGTTCACTTCCACCAGATCCTGCGCTTCCAGAATACCGGCAGCCTGTTTCAGGCTCAGGATATTGAGAATGTAGTTGTAACGGGCTTCGGAGAGCTTCTGCTTGGCCTCGTACAGCTTGCGAGTAGAGTCCAGCACGTCGACGATGGTACGGGTACCCACTTCGTAACCGGCTTCGGTCGCCTTCAGGGCGCTGTCGGCGGAGACCACAGACTGGCTGTAGGCGCGCACCGAGCCGATGCTGGCGTTCACGTTGTTGTAGGAGGAGCGCACTGTGCTCTGCACCGAGCGGAAGTTCTTCTCCAGCAGTTCGCTGGCCGCTACGTAGTTGTATTGAGCCTGCTTCACCTTGGAGCTGGTGGCGCCACCGCTGTAGATGGGCAGCTTGAAGGTCAGACCGATATTGGCCTGATTGTCATTGCCGCCCGGAATGCTATCCAGCTTGTAATCGGTATTGCTGGTTTGCAGTCCGGCACCGAGATCCAGCGTCGGCTCATGGCCGGTCTTGGCGAGATCGATCTGCTCCTTGGCAATGTCCTTGCTGATGCGGGCACTGTGCAGTTGCAGGTTCTTGTCCAGCGCCAGCTCCAGCCACTTGTCGGAGCCGAAGGCGGTCTTCTGCGGGCTGAAACGATCGGTGTTCAGCACGTCCAGATTGCGGTGATCGATACCGGTCAGCTCGCGCAGGGTCTCGTAGCTGTTGTCCAGCGAGTTTTCTGCATTGATCTCGTCAGCCAGCGCCTGGTCGCGGGAGGCTTCGGCTTCATGGACGTCGGTGATGGCGGTCAGGCCCACTTCGAAACGCTGCTGGGTTTGCTCCAGCTGACGCTCTACCGCAACCTTGTTGGCACGGACGAACTCCAGGGTATCCATCGCCTTGAGCACATCAAAGTAGGCTTTGGCGGTGCGCACCATCAGGTTCTGGATCTCGAGGTTGTAGGCGACATCTGACTGGGTGGCCTGCTTCTCGCTGATATCCAGATTGACCCAGTTACTGCGACGATAGAGGGATTGCGACAGCGTCACCTCGCCCTTGGCGTTGGTATTGCTCTGGGTATCGTTCTTGTTTTGCAGATAATTGAGCCCGGCACCCAGATCGATCTGGGGCAGCAGAGGGGCACGGGATTCGTTGATCTTCTCGAAGGCCTGGTCGCGAACGGCTTTGGACTGCAGCAACTGCGGGTCTTTGATCTGGGCTTGCTGGTAGATGTCGAGCAGGTTTTCGGCATGGGCACCGGCACTGACGCCCAGCAACACCATGACTGACAAAAGTGTTCTTTTCATAGATCGTTTTAACCTTATGTAGTAACCCAAACTGGTTGCTGGAGAGGCAAATATTGTCACCGACCAAGCTTGATTGCAGCTTAATCACTCTACTATAAGCAAAATTTAATGCTAAGAGTCTCAGGTCCGGTGACGGGAACGTCAAGAACCGGACGCAGTTTTCTCCCCGCGCGCCTAGCCAAATGGTCTGTGGCTGCTAAAATCCACCCCTCATTACCATGGCACGCCGAGTGAATGAACGTTCATTCATGTTCCTCGGATTTTATGGTCAAACTGATACAAGTCAAGCTGACGGGAGCCCCGGATGTCGCAGCAACCCTTGCCGCAAGATCGGCATTACGCCGCCGATGATGTGAAAATCATTGAAAAATCAGCTGGATATAACGGCTTCTTCAAGGTGAATGTCTATCGTCTGCAGCATCGGTTATTTGCAGGTGGCTGGAACCAGCCCATCGTGCGCGAGCTGTTCGAGCGGGGCCATGCTGCCGCGCTGCTGCCCTATGATCCGGTGCGCGACCAGATCGTGCTGGTGGAGCAGTTCCGTATCGGCGCCATGGAGACCAGTCCGACCCCCTGGCTGCTGGAGCTGGTGGCCGGCATCATTGACGAAGGGGAGACCGCCGAGGCGGTGGTGCGTCGCGAAGCGGTGGAAGAGGCCGGTATCGAGGTTGCCCGCTGCGAGCATGCCATCAGCTATCTGGTGAGCCCGGGCGGCAGCACCGAGCGGATCGAGGTCTTTGTGGGCGAGGTGGATGCCAGCAAGGCCGAGGGGCTGCACGGTCTGGCTGATGAGGGCGAGGATATCCGGGTGCACGTGGTGAGCCGCGAACAGGCCTACGCCTGGCTCAAAGAGGGACGCATCGACAATGCGGCCTCGGTCATCGCCCTGCAGTGGCTGGCCCTCAACCATGGCGAGCTGCGTGCCCGCTGGCTGGCAGATCGCTGAGGTGGCGCTGACCCTGCAACAGAGCAGGCGCTATGTGCCTGATCTGATGTCCTTGCAGCGTACCTGCGAGGTCAACTACATGGCATTGATGAAACTGCTGCCGCCTGATGGGGAAGTCGGCGCCGAGCGCCGCTATCTGGTCGGCAACGATCTGCAGTTCCAGCTCACCATCATTGGCGAGAGTCGCTTCACCAATCAGGTGATCCTGAGCCAGCACAACCCCGAATTGCCCGAATATTTACAAGCTCAGATAGAGATTCGTTTGTATCATGATGTGCGGATGGCGGAAGTGTGTGCAGCGCAACAGATTTCCCGTTTGCAACCACGTTATGATTATCCCAATAAAAAGATGCACCAGCGGGACGAAAAGGAGCAGGTAAATCTGTTTCTGGCCGAATGGCTAAAATTTTGTCTCAGACATGGTACCAGCCCGATCAATATCTCCAGTTGAACAAATAAAAAGAAGCGTGATTTTGGAAACAGAGCTCCCCCAGGCGCAGGACGGCAGTGTGCGCCTGTTGCAAATTACCGACACCCACCTCTTCGCGAGTGCCGAAGGGCGGCTGTTGGCTGTGCGCACCGCAGAGAGTCTGGCCGCCGTGCTGGAACAGGTGCAGGCCAATGAACACCCCTACGAGGTGATTCTGGCGACCGGCGATCTGTCGCAGGATCACAGCCCGGAATCCTATCAGCGTTTCGCCTCCATGATGGCGCCCCTGGGCCGCCCCATCTACTGGCTGCCCGGCAATCACGATGACAGCCCGCTGATGACCGAATATCTCCATGCCGCCGGAATCAGCGAATCCAAGCAGCTGGTGGGCGACCACTGGCAGGTGATCCTGCTCGACACCCAGGTGCGCGGCAAACCCCACGGCATGATTGGCGATCACCAGCTGGCCGCCCTCGACCGTGCCCTGCGTCAATATCCTGATCGCCACGCTCTTATCACCCTGCACCATCAGGCAGTGCCGGTGGGCTGTGCCTGGCTGGATCAACACAATCTCAAGAATGCCGATGACCTGTTCGCCGTACTGGCCCGTCATCCGCAGCAGAAGACCATCCTGTTCGGCCACGTTCATCAGGAGTTTGACGAGGTGCACCGCGGGGTGCGGCTGATTGCCAGCCCCTCCACCTGCATTCAGTTCAAACCGCTATCCGACGGCTTCGCGCTGGACGAGTCCGGCCCGGGCTGGCGTTATCTGACCCTCTATCCGGATGGGCGGGTGGCCAGCGAGGTGTGGCGCCTGCCGGTGGGGCAGTTTGTGCCCGACCCCAACGCCACCGGTTATTGAGGAGAGCATTGCATGAAGTCGGTTCTCCTTTATCTGCACGGTTTCAACTCCTCACCGGGCTCCGCCAAGGCGCAGCAGATGGCTGCCTGGGTGGCCGCCAATCGGCCCGACATCGAGGTGATCATTCCAGCCCAGCCCAATACGCCAGCGGCGGCCTGGGCGGCTATCGAGCAGACCATTGCCGATCTGCAGCATCGTTATGGTAGTGAATTCAAGCTCGGCGCCGTGGGTAGTTCCCTCGGCGGCTTTATGGCGACTCGGGTGAGCGAGCAGTACGGCTGCCGCGCCGCGCTGATCAATCCGGCGGTGCGCCCCCACGAGCTGCTTTGTGACTACCTTGGCCCCCAGACCAATCCCTATACCGGGGAGCAGTACGAACTGCTGCCTGAACATATGGATGAGCTGCGGGCACTGGCGGTACCGGTGACGGCGCCGGAGCGACTCTGGATCCTGCAACAGCAGGGGGATGAGGTGCTCGACTATCGCAAGGCGCTGGATGAATACCGCTTTGCCCGCCTCTCGCTGGAGTGCGGTGGCAACCACGCCTTTGTGGCGTTCGAGCGCTACCCCGCCCAGATCATCCGTTTCCTCGGGTTATAGTCAGGTTTGAGTCAATAAGGGCGGTCTCGCCCTGCTTGTTCTTCTCCAGATCAAGCTTTCGGTGCGGGGAGTTTGTTCTACCCCCGCCTAGCAGTTAAGATTCCCTCCAAACGTCAATTCGCAAGGCCCTCCATGTCTACTCAATACAATGCGGATGCCATTGAGGTCCTCAATGGCCTTGAACCGGTGCGTCGCCGCCCCGGCATGTATACCGACACCACCCGGCCCAATCACCTCGGCCAGGAGGTCATCGATAACAGCGTCGATGAAGCGCTGGCAGGTCACGCCCGCAGTCTGGAGGTGATCCTGCATGAAGACCAGTCCCTCGAAGTGATCGACGACGGCCGCGGCATGCCGGTCGATATCCACCCGGAAGAGGGGGTCAGCGGGGTGGAGCTTATCCTCTGCAAGCTGCACGCGGGCGGCAAATTCTCCAACAAGAACTACCAGTTCTCCGGCGGTCTGCACGGGGTGGGTATTTCGGTCGTAAACGCCCTTTCCGATCGGGTCGAGGTGACGGTGCGCCGCGACGGTCAGGTCTATGACATCGCCTTCGAGCGCGGCGAGAAGGTGCAGGAGCTGACCATCACCGGCACCTGCGGTCGCCGCAACACCGGCACCCGAGTGCGCTTCTGGCCGCAGGCGAGCTACTTCGATTCGCCCAAATTCTCGGTCACCAAGCTGGAGCACCTGCTCAAAGCCAAGGCCGTGCTCTGCCCCGGTCTTACCATCAAGTTCCTCGACAAGAACACCGGCATCAAGCTGGAGTGGTGCTACGAAGATGGCCTCAAGGATTATCTGGTCGACGCGGTCAAGCAGTTCACCTGCCTGCCGGAGCAGCCCTTTATCGGCTCGTTCAGCTCCGAACAGTCGGCGGTGGACTGGGCGCTCTGCTGGCTGCCGGAAGGGGGCGAATGCCTCGCCGAATCCTATGTGAACCTCATTCCCACAGCGCAGGGCGGTACTCACGTCAACGGCCTGCGCCAGGGGCTGCTCGATGCCATGCGCGAGTTCTGCGAGTTCCGCAACCTCTTGCCGCGCGGGGTCAAGCTGACTCCGGAAGATATCTGGGATCGCTGCGCCTACATCCTCTCCATCAAGATGCAGGATCCGCAGTTCGCCGGTCAGACCAAGGAGCGCCTCTCCTCCCGCCAGAGCTCTGCGTTTGTCTCCGGCGTGGTGAAGGATGCCTTCAGCCTCTATCTGAACAGCAACACCGAGCTGGCGGAGCAGATCGCCGAGATCTGCATCTCCAGCGCCCAGCGCCGGATGCGCGCCGCCAAGACGGTGGTGCGCAAGAAGATTACCCAGGGCCCGGCGCTGCCCGGCAAGTTGACCGACTGTAACTGCGCCGACCCCATGCAGGGGGAGCTGTTCCTGGTGGAGGGTGACTCTGCGGGCGGCAGTGCCAAGCAGGCGCGGGATCGCGAGTTTCAGGCCATCATGCCCCTGCGCGGCAAGATCCTGAACACCTGGGAGGTGGAGGCCGGTCAGGTGCTCGCCTCGCAAGAAGTGCACGATATTTCCGTGGCCATCGGGCTTGACCCCGACTCCAACGACCTCAGCGGCCTGCGCTACGGCAAGGTGTGCATCCTCGCGGATGCTGACTCGGACGGTCTGCACATCGCCACCCTGCTCTGCGCCCTGTTTGTGAAGCACTTCCGCACGCTGGTGGAGAAGGGGCACGTTTACGTCGCCATGCCGCCCCTCTACCGGATCGATATCGGTAAAGAGGTCTACTACGCCCTCGACGAGGACGAGAAGAACGGTGTGCTGCAGCGGGTCGAAGCCGAGAAGAAGAAGGGCAAGGTGATGGTGACCCGATTCAAGGGTCTGGGTGAAATGAACCCGAAACAGCTGCGGGAAACCACCATGGATCCCAACACCCGCCGTCTGGTGCAGCTCACCATGGAGCCGGCAGGAGAGAGCGAAGGGGATGCGGCTGACGAGACCCTGCAGCTGATGGACATGCTGCTGGCCAAGAAGCGGGCGAGCGATCGCCGCGAATGGCTGGAAGAGAAGGGTAACCTCGCCATCATTTAAGCCGTCGGCTGGCCCGCACAGGGCCAGCAAGCATTTAGCCGGAGTCGCCCTGTGGCGGCTCCCGAACCGAAAGAGAAAATCACATGAGTGATGCTATCGAGCTCAGTCTGGACGGGGTAGAGCGCCAGCCAATGCGCACCTTTACCGAACAGGCTTACTTGAACTACTCCATGTACGTCATCATGGATCGGGCCTTGCCGCATATCGGCGACGGCCTCAAACCGGTGCAGCGGCGCATCATCTACGCCATGAGCGAGCTGGGGCTGTCGGCGCTCTCCAAGCACAAGAAATCCGCCCGTACCGTGGGTGACGTGCTGGGTAAGTACCACCCCCACGGCGACAGCGCCTGTTATGAAGCCATGGTGCTGATGGCCCAGCCCTTCTCCTACCGCTACCCGCTGGTGGACGGTCAGGGCAACTGGGGTGCGCCGGACGATCCCAAATCCTTCGCCGCCATGCGTTATACCGAGGCACGGCTGTCGCGCTTCTCCGAGCTGCTGCTCTCCGAGCTGGGGCAAGGCACGGTGGAGTGGACGCCGAACTTCGACGGTACCATGAAGGAGCCGGTAGTGCTGCCTGCCCGCCTGCCACACATCCTGCTCAACGGGGTGACCGGTATCGCGGTGGGGATGGCGACCGACATCCCGCCCCACAACGCGCGGGAAGTGGCTTACGCCTGTGCCGAGCTGCTCGACAACCCCAATGCGGGGCTCGATGTGTTGATGCAGCACATTCAGGGGCCGGACTACCCGACCAACGCCGAGATCATCACCCCGCGCGACGATATCCGCAAAATCTACGAGACCGGCAAGGGGTCCATCAAGCAGCGGGCGGTCTGGAGCGAGGAGGATGGCGACATCGTCATCACAGCACTGCCTCATCAGGCCTCCGGCGCCAAGATCATGGAGCAGATCGCCGCCCAGATGGTGGCGAAAAAGCTGCCGATGGTCACCGATCTGCGGGATGAGTCGGACCACGAGAACCCGACCCGTCTGGTGATTGTGCCGCGCTCCAACCGGGTGGATGTGGAGGGTCTGATGGCCCACCTGTTCGCCACCACGGATCTGGAGAAGAACTACCGGGTCAACCTCAATATCCTCGGCCTCGACAACCGGCCGCAGGTGAAGTGCCTCAAGACCATCCTCAGCGAGTGGATCCAGTTCCGCCGCGAGACCGTGCGTCGCCGCCTGCAATTCCGCCTCGACAAGGTGCTGGCTCGCCTGCACATCCTCGAAGGCTTGCTGATCGCCTATCTCAACATCGACGAGGTGATCGAGATCATCCGCACCGAGGATGAGCCGGGCAAGGTGATGGTGGAGCGCTTCAACATTACCGAGACCCAGGCCGAAGCGATCCTCGAGCTGAAACTGCGCCATCTGGCCAAGCTCGAAGAGTTCAAGCTGCGCGCCGAACAGAACGAACTGGCCGAAGAGCGCGACAAGCTGGAGCTCATTCTGGGCTCCGAGCGCCGCCTCAACACCCTGCTCAAGAAAGAGCTGCTGGCCGATGCCGAGAAGTACGGCGACGATCGCCGCACCCCGCTGGTGGAGCGGGCTACCGCGGTGGCGCTGACCGAGAAAGAGCTGGTGCCCAGCGAACCGGTCACCGTCATCCTCTCCGACAAGGGGTGGGTGCGCGCCGCCAAGGGCCACGATGTCGATGTGGCGGGGCTCTCCTACAAGGCGGGGGACAGCTATCTGGCCCACGCCTGTGGCCGCAGCAACCAGCAGGCGGTGTTCCTCTCCACGTTGGGCCGAACTTACGCCCTCGAATCTCACACCTTGCCATCGGCGCGCAGCCAGGGCGAACCGCTCACCGGCCGCTTTGCGTTGGGGGCTGGGGAAGAGGTGCGCCATCTGGTGATGGGCAACGAGGGCGAGCCGTATCTGATCGCCAGCGACGCCGGTTACGGCTTTGTCTGCACCTATGACGATCTCATCGGCAAGAACAAGAACGGCAAGGCGCTGCTCACCGTGCCGGAAGGGGGACAGGTAATGGCACCCCAGAAGATCGGCTCGCCGGATACCGATCTCTGCATGGCCATCTCCAACGAGGGGCGCATGCTGCTGTTCCCGATGAACACCCTGCCGGTACTCGGCAAAGGCAAGGGCAACAAGCTGATCAGCATCCCCTCTGCTCGCGTGAAGGCGCGGGAGGAGTTTGTGGTGATGGCTGCCGTGATCCCGCAGGGCCAGTCGGTCACCCTGTTTGCTGGCAAGCGCAAGCTGACCTTGAAACCCTCTGATCTCGATTACTACCGCGGCGAACGCGGCCGCCGCGGCGCCAAGCTGCCCCGCGGTTTGCAGCGGGTTGATCGCATTGAGATTGAACCCGCCGCCGGTGCCGAACCGGCAGCCGGGGAAAATCAGGAAGGGTAATTAATATAGAAGGGCGCGAAAGCGCCCTTATTACTTACTTGTGTAATATGTAGATATGTTTAGAGCGTGTTATAGGGCTTTTTTAATGCTGTCTATGATTGACTTGAATTCAGATATATTATGTGGTGTGTCACCATTATCAAAACTGGAGAGGTAATTCAAGTATCCATATAAACGGGGTAAAGAACTTTTATCATTATTTGATTTTGCATTATGAAAAGCTGCACGAACTTCTTTTCTAAACTTTCTGCTAGGTCGTAGTTGTTCATTGTTTATACAAACCCCGGTGACAATTTGTGCATTATTATTACTTATTATTCTAGTTTTTCTTTTATTTATTTTTAATTCGAACTTTGTTAGCTGTTCAGATATAAAGGTAATGCAGTGTTTTAATTGGGTGTAGTCTGTTGAGCCAATAGTTAAATCATCAGCATATCTACTATAAGTCATCCCGTTTTGACCGCAAAATTCTGATATTACTTTGTCAAAGTTATAGAGGTAAGAATTGGATATAATCGGACTTGTTGGTGCACCTTGGGGTAGGCATCCATCTAATGTAGCAATTCTAGATATGAATGATGATATATCTTCTGAAAAGCCATTTTCAATTAAGCAAGAATGTACATGCTCAGTTTTGATGTTGTCAAAAAAAGAGTCTATATCTAAACAAAGGATGTATCTACTTCCCAAATGTATTCTGGCATTATCTTTAATCGATCGGTTCTTCCTAAAAGAAAAACAAAGATCATGCTGATTTAGTTTATAAAGAAAATAATCACAAATCCAATATTGAACTGTTTTTATGAAAACTCTAGGTGAATTTATTGTTCTATGACCACGGCCTGACTTTTTTTGAAGGGTGAATGTTCTATAATGGCGTGAGGGAGCTTTAATAAAGCTACTTAGCAACCTAGGGCTAATGCCTATTAGCTCTGAAAATAAGTCTACCGAGCTGAAATTCTCATTTATATTTGGAAGTTTGTTTTTGGAATAGTAATTTAAGTTTAAAAAGGACCCCCCTGCATTAGAACCAATTCTTAATTGCTCTGAGACCCGTGGCCAGAAAACTCTCTGGTTTTGGGGG
>NZ_JBFODN010000024.1:0-6432 GCF_040908345.1 Aeromonas sp. R3-1 | reverse complement strand
GTGGGCGGCGGTGGCCCCTTTCAGATCCACCGGCACGATGGCGGGCAGCGGATAACCGGCCGCTTCAATCTGGCCATACACGGCTTCGAGTTTGGCGCTGGTGCGGCCGAGCAGGATCACGGTGGCACCGTGAGCGGCGTAGGTGAGGGCGGCTTCGCGGCCGATCCCGTCGCCGGCACCTGTGACCAGAATGACTTTATCCTTGAGCAGATCGCGGGGTGCCTGATAATCGAGCATGACAACTCCTGTTAACAAATTCCGGCCATAAGTGCATGGCAATCGGCGCCAAGTGTACTGATCCGCGCGCCTGTTTGACCAGCCAGCGGCAAGAAAAATGTGAAGAAAATAGAGAGGTTGTGATGCTCGGGTTGGTTTTTCCGGGCACTGGCTGCGATTTTTTGCGCGCATTCGCCAAACTCCCTAGAATGTGACGAAAACCGATCCATTGTGGAGTCCATCGTGACATTTCTGACGGAATATGGCCTGTTTCTGGCCAAGACAGTGACCTTCCTGCTGGCCATCGGCGCCATCATCCTGATGATCGTCAGCACTCGCCAGCCGAAAGCGCGCAAGGGTGAGCTGGTGGTGACCGATCTCTCGAGCGAGCTGGAGCAGGGGCAGTTTGCGCTCAAGAGCGCGCTTGCCAGCAAGGCCGAGCGCAAGGTGATGGAAAAGCAGCAGAAAGAGGAGCAGAAAAAGCGCGCCAAGGCCGGTGATGAGCGCAGTCGCCTGTTTGTGCTCGATTTCAACGGCAGCATGGATGCCAAAGAGGTGGCCTCCCTGCGCGAGGAGGTGAGCGCGGTGATTGGCGTCGCCCAGCCCGGCGACGAGGTGCTGTTGCGGCTCGAATCCGGTGGCGGCGTGGTGCATGGTTACGGCTTGGCCGCTTCCCAGCTGCAGCGGCTGCGCGATCGTGACATCAAGCTCACCGTGGCGATCGACAAGGTGGCGGCGAGCGGCGGCTACATGATGGCCTGCGTGGCGGACAAGATCCTGGCTGCCCCCTTTGCCATCGTCGGCTCCATCGGGGTGATCGCCCAGATGCCGAACTTCAACAAGTTGCTGAAAAAGCACGATATCGAATTCGAGATGCACACCGCCGGTCAGTACAAGCGCACCATCACCATGTTTGGCGAGAATGACGATCTGGGGCGCGAGAAGTTTCGCGAGGAGCTGGCGGCGATCCACGAGCGCTTCAAGACCTTTGTTGCCGAACACCGCCCGCAACTCGATATCGATCAGGTCACGACCGGTGAACACTGGCTGGCGAGTCAGGCCAAGGCGCTGGGGTTGGTGGATACCCTCTGCACCAGCGATGACTATCTGCTGGCGCAGGCCAGCCACCACAAGGTGATCGGCATCAGCTATCGCAAGCCTAAAAGTCTGACCCAGAAGCTGGGACAGCAGGGCGCTCAGGCGCTGGAAGCCGGACTGGGGCGTCTGTGGCAGCAGAGCCCCTGGCGCTAGCCCGAGGGAAATCCCGCGATAAAAAGGCCAGCCGATGCCCATCGGCTGGCCTTTTTGCATCCGGTTGCACCTTGTCGGTGAGCGAGGGTTGTTTCTATTGAGGCCCTCTGTTACAACTGAATGCTTTCCCCGTTTATGACAGGATCTTGTGGTAAGAGCTGCGGGGCATGGAGCATAGAGATGTCATGGAGCACCTTCAGGCAATTTACCCCGCTGGTCTGGATCGTCATTCTGGGCACCTTTATGGTGCGTACCAGCTACTACATGGTGTGGCCCTTCCTCTCCATTCTGCTCTATCGGGAGTATGACCTTTCGGCCACCTTCATCGGCCTGTTGCTGGGTGGCTCGATGGCCCTCTCTACCCTGGTCAGTTTTTACGGCGGCTGGCTCTCTGATCGCTTCGGGCGGCGCAGCATACTGCTGGCCGGTTGTCTGGTGGCGATGATCTGTTTCGGCCTGCTCGGTTTTTCGCACGAGGTATTCTGGCTCGGGGTCGGGGTGATGGGCAGCGGCCTCTCGTCGGGGCTCATCGATGCCCCCGGCAAGGCGCTGATGGCCGACAGTCTGGCCTCGGCCAAGGCGCGGGAGCTGGCACTGCACCTGCGCTATTTTCTGCTCAACCTGGGGGCCGCGCTGGGGCCGCTACTGGGGGTGACCCTCGGGATCAACGCCCAGCAGGAGACCTTCCTGTTTCTGGTGGTGAGCTATCTGCTGCTGGCGCTGGCCTTTGGCTGGGGATTTCGCCGGGCTGGCAGCACAGGCAAGCCGGGGGCGGCAGGCCCCGGACTGCGGGATGCCATCAAGGTGTTGCTGGCGGATCGCGCCTTCCTGCTGCTGGTGATGGCCAATCTCCTGATGGTGCTGGTCTACTCCCAGTTTCACTCGCCGCTGGTGCAATACCTGACCCGAGCCGGTATGCCGCAGGTGGCCGAGCTGGTTGCTCTGCTGGTGGCGACCAATGCCCTGACCGTGGTGCTGCTGCAGTTTCCGCTGCTGCGGTTGTTGTCACGCTGGCCGGTGCGGGTACGGCTTCATATCGGCATGGCGCTCTTTCTGGCTGCCCAATTGCTCTTCGCGCTGGGGGATCCGATGGTGCGCAGCCACTGGTTTGGCGCCGTGCTGCTGCTCAGCATCGGCGAGACCATCCTCTTCCCCCTGCTCAACGTGCTGATCGACCAGATGGCTCCCGCTCATCTCAAGGGGAGCTACTTTGGTGCCAGCGCACTGGCCGGGTTGGGAGGAGCCGCCGGCGCCCTGCTGGGAGGCTGGATCCTCGAGCAGTGGAGCGGGCAGTTGCTCTATGTGCTGATGGCGCTGCTTTGTGTGGCGATTTTTGCGCTTTATGAAGCTGGCGCCCGACATCATGGTCGGCGAAGTGCCCGGCAGGAGTCGGTGATAGGCTAACCGGGCTGACTTCGCCGCTGGCCAGCCCCTTATGGTTCAGAAGGTCAGCACCTTGTCGGCAGCCAGGGTCCATTGGGCCAGCATCGGCAGGGTGCCGACCTCAATGCCCTCGATCAGCGGTAGGGCTGTGATGCCACGGGCATCGGTGCAGGTCTTGCACAGGCGAATGGTGACGCCCTGCGCCAGCAGGATCTCCAGCATCTGGCGCAGGTTGTATCCCTCGGCCGGTGCCTGACCGGCCAGTGCTGCACTCACCGCATCGGACATCAAGAACAGCTTGAGGCTGGCACCACCCTGTTCGTTGAGGGCGATAGCGAGGCGTAGGGCGTTGAACAGGGATTCGCTGCCGTAGGGGGCACCGTTGGCAATGACCACAATTTGTTGATTCATAACAGACTCCCGATTGGAAAGAGCGCCATTGTAGAACCAACAGGGTGGCAATTGCGTGATGTCGCACAACTTCTGTCGCACCTTTTTCCCACTTGCTTGACCCTGCTGCCGATCGAGGTTTTTATGGTCAGCTCGCAAACAAGACCGGATGAATCGAGATGTGGAAAGTATTGGGAGCTGGCTTGCTGCTATTGGCGGGTCAGGCCTTTGGCAGTGAGGCGGTCGGTTGCAAGGCTCGTCTGCAGGCCGTCAACGACCAGCTGGTGTTTGCCAAAGCACACAACAATGCCGGGCTGATTGCCGGGCTCGAACAGGCAGCGCGCAATATCAAGGCCAACTGTACCGATGAAGGTCTGCTTAAGGAGCAGAAAGAGCGGGTTAACAAACTGCGTGGCGAGGTGGATGAGCGTCTGCTTGAACTGCAGGAGGCGAGAGTCAGTGGCAAACCGGAGAAAATTGCCAAGCGGCAGGCCAGGCTGGAGGAGTCCCAGACCCGGATGCTGGAGGCCCAGCGGGAGCTGGACAAACTGATCCGGCTGGTCGGCAAGTGATGCCCAGCCGCTGAACGCAGGATCAAAAAAGGCCGATTGCTCGGCCTTTTTTTCGTTTTACGGTCTGTGCATCAGCTACTGCCTGTGCATCCGTACAAACTTCTCCATCAGCTGATCTTCGGTCTCCACATGAGCGGGATCCCAGATGATGCAGTCGATAGGGCAGACACTGATGCAGGTCGGCTTCTCATAGTGACCGACGCACTCGGTGCAGCGACTGGGGTCGATCTCGTAGATCTCCTCACCCAGGCTGATAGCCTGGTTGGGGCACTCGGGATCGCACATGTCACAGTTGATGCACTTGTCGGTGATGAGCAGCGCCATCTCAGGCCGCCGTGTGCGGGTTGCGGGTATCCTGGCTGTCGCCCAGATTGCGCAGCAAAATGCCGTAGTTCACATCCAGATCTTTCGGGACTGGCACATAGACCACGTGACCGTTGCCCGGCGCGGTATCGATAAGCTCGCCCTTGCGGTTCTCCATCTGCTCCAGATTGAAACGGACGTTGCCCTGCGGGGTCATCAGCTCCAGGTTGTTGCCCACCAGGAACTTGTTCTTCACCTCGACCTCGACCATGTCACCTTTGCGACCGGTGATCTCGCCGACAAACTGCTGGGTGTCGGAGACGGAGTAGCCGTAGTCGTAGTTCTGGTATTCGCTGTGGTTGTGACGGCGCAGGAAGCCCTCGGTATAGCCGCGGTGGGCCAGATTTTCGAGGGTGCCCATCAGACTGCGGTCGAACGGACGTCCCGCTACTGCATCGTCGATGGCCTTGCGGTAAACCTGAGCGGTACGGGCGCAGTAGTAGAAGGATTTGGTGCGCCCTTCGATTTTCAGGGAGTGAACGCCCATCTTGGTCAGTCGCTCGACGTGCTCGACGGCACGCAAGTCCTTGGAGTTCATGATGTAGGTGCCGTGTTCGTCTTCGAACGCGCTCATGTACTCGCCCGGGCGGTTGGACTCTTCCAGCAGCACCAGCGCATCGGTCGGTTTGCCAAGGCCCAGGGTGTTGTCCGGACGCACTTTGATCGGTTCCTGACGGTGGACGATCTGGCCCACGTCATCTTCTTTACCTTCGTGCACCTTGTACTCCCAGCGGCAGGAGTTGGTGCAGGTGCCCTGGTTGGGGTCACGCTTGTTGATGTAGCCGGAAAGCAGGCAGCGGCCGGAGTAGGCCATGCACAGCGCGCCGTGAACGAACACTTCCAGCTCCATCTCCGGCACCTGCATGCGGATCTCTTCGATCTCGTCCAGCGACAGCTCGCGGGAGAGGATGGCGCGGGTCAGGCCCATTTGATGCCAGAACTTCACCGTGGCCCAGTTGACCGCGTTGGCCTGCACCGAGAGGTGAATGGGCATA
Source organism: Aeromonas sp. R3-1 (assembly GCF_040908345.1). Lineage (NCBI taxonomy): Bacteria > Pseudomonadati > Pseudomonadota > Gammaproteobacteria > Aeromonadales > Aeromonadaceae > Aeromonas > Aeromonas sp. R3-1. The sequence continues at coordinate 1,262 of NZ_JBFODN010000024.1, read as the reverse complement.
TCCGGGAAGGCTTCACGCATCATCATGATAAGACCTGGGTCGGACATGATCAGCGCATCCGGCTTCATCTCCACCACAGGGCGCATGTCGCGGATAAAGGTCTTGAGCTTGGAGTTGTGGGGCTGGATGTTGGCCACCACATAGAACTGCTTGCCCAGCGCATGGGCTTCGTTGATGCCCAGCTGCAGGTTTTCATGATCGAATTCGTTGTTGCGCACCCGCAGGCTGTAGCGGGGCTGACCGGCATAGACGGCATCAGCGCCATAGGCATAGGCATAACGCATGTTCTTGAGGGAACCTGCGGGGGAGAGCAATTCTGGTTTAAACATGGCGGACTCTTTATATCTGATTGCAAATCAGGACGATGCCACCTGATGGCATCGTAGTGGTTGAGTTGCGGTGCAAGAAGCTCTCAGAGAAGAGGCTCAATGCAGCACGACCCGATGACGGCATATCCGGGGTTATCTAAAGAAGATACGCCGGATATTCGGGGTGCGAGATTGTACTCGCCCCCACGTCATCATGCAATTTGGCAGGAATATCATGCGAATGGAAAATCAGCTTTTGGGGAATCTTTGATGGTGGGTTAGCGATAGTTGCTGATGTTCAATTATCCAGTGCGAGTTGAAAATCGGGAAACTGTTCGCTCATAAAATTGCGGGGGCTGTGGCCATTGCCTGCGGTGGCCAGCCATTCCCAATCCAGTCTTGGCGAACCCGCTTTGAAGCGTTGATAGGCAACGCCCTGATGAATGGTCAGAAAGAGGGTCGTGGGGAGTCCCAGCTTGTTGCTGTAGCGCACCATCAGATCGCCCTGATAGTCGTTGCTTATTCTGACTTTGAGCGCCTGCAGTGTCAGACCGGTGGCGTGACCATGCTCGTCCCAGACTTCAAACATGATGTGAACACTCTGATGTCGATGATGCCACGATGAGCAAGATGGGATGCAATTGCAACTGTCAGATCTGACAATGCCGAAAAAGTGTGAGGGGGATAGCAGAAAGCGAAAACCCGGCGCGAGGCCGGGTTTTCTTGAATGATGGTGGAGGGAGAAGGATTCGAACCTTCGAAGGCAGAGCCGTCAGATTTACAGTCTGATCCCTTTGGCCGCTCGGGAACCCCTCCACAGGGGCAAAGCAAATTGTATTCAGCCATTGCAATCAGGGAAATGGTGGAGGGAGAAGGATTCGAACCTTCGAAGGCAGAGCCGTCAGATTTACAGTCTGATCCCTTTGGCCGCTCGGGAACCCCTCCACGGGGTAT
>NZ_JBFODN010000239.1:0-1517 GCF_040908345.1 Aeromonas sp. R3-1 | reverse complement strand
GGTCTGAAATTGATACCGAAAGAAGTGCGCTCTAAAGTCGCGTAAACAAGACACCGGTTTGAGGCCGGTGTCAGGTGATAACTAGATCTGTACACAAAATTCTTTATTTTAGTTTTCATACACGGAGCCCACTAGCAATTCATCCCCTTGAATGAAATGGAGACAGGATCATGCTCCACCACTTTTTGTGCTTGGTGCTTATGTTTAACTCACCATTATATTCGTCATCAAAAACAACGAAGCTATCAACATCGGAGGTAAATTCTTCCCCAGGGAATCGATATGGAACATCTCGCCATCCCCATAGCATACAAAGGGAGACAATTGGCCTACATAATCTCCCTTGGCATCATACAATTCAAAAATATTGGCGATTCTGTAGTGAGCTGACAATATATGCCAATTGGGTTTACTGGATATACTGCTTTTAAGAACACTTTGTACTGACCATCTTTTGACACCACACTAACAGATGGAGTCTTGTCAAAGATGTCCCATGATACGTGTGCTAACAGCAACCAATATGCCACGAATATCAACACCAAAAACATAGCCAGCTTCTTCATAAAGATATAACTCTCTGATTTGGGAGAGGATGTAACCAAAGCACATCTGAAAATACTATAAAATCCCCTCCCGAATTATGTTTATCTTGCCAATCACGGAAGTCGCGATTAAATACAGGAACAAATCCGCTCCATTTTCGAGCTAACATCCCATATAAACCTGCACCATATGATGATAAGGAGGTAGCACTTTCAGCTTTAGTTAACACACGATTTTTACTCCATATCCCCAATGGCTCAGTTGTTATCTTATTGCCATCCACAAAATCATATGTATCTTTGAGATATACACCAACGCTAATCGTGTTAACGTGTGCAGTGGCATCCAACACTTGAGCACTGTCACTCATACCTAATGGTATGCACATATTTGGAGAGTATCCTGCCGCCTTTAATTTATTACGCAATTCATTAATACCAGCAGGCGAGCTCCAACTAAGCATTCTTTCCTGCAGTTTTTCCTTTATAAAAGGTCTTGCCCACGCCATTTTGACAATAGTGTCATTGAATCTGTCATTAGGGATTGTTCTCGCATCACTACGTAGAAGTGCTCTTTTGGTTTCTTCTGTGAACTTGTACGCTGGCTTTAAACTGAGCCAATGACGCATGAGCTGAGGTGCAACCTTCCATCCCATCTTTTCCATGGCATCGGGGATCTGATCAAGATTGAATATATCAACCTTTACATCTTGCCCCTTCGTATTTGCACTGTGTAGTGGTCAACTAAATCCGGACACTTGGTTAGGCCGTTCTTCGGCTTTTGCTGGCGGTATCCCGTCATTGTGGTGATGTGGACGCCGCCAGTTGTAGTAATCCATCAGGTAATAACTGATATCTCGTTTCGCTTCTCGCAAGCTCATATATCCCATAGCCGGGAGCCACTCTGACTTCAGGCTTCTGAACAACCGTTCCATCGGGGCGTTGACGCTCCTATGTCAACAGGCTCGCGCT